>CAMRAP010000068.1 GCA_947039985.1 uncultured Odoribacter sp. | reverse complement strand
TGTGCTTCATCATACCTCAGTATTCTCTCTGTCTTTGCCACCCCCTCTTTTTTTGAACCACCTTTTAATTGCACTCTTGCACAACTATGATTACCATTGATATCAAACATATCAATAATCACTTCCACTAAACTATCTTGAGCAAGCTCTATATAGCCTTTGTTTTTATTCGATACTCCATGCACTCTATCTTGATAATTCCCAAAACAGCGATAAACAGTTTCTTTTTTCTTATAGAGATCAAAATCTTTGATATCATTTATGTATTTGCTCTGTTCGAACGAACAAGAGTCCATATTTAAAGAGAATAGTGTGTCACCTTCGACTCTTAAACTCATCTTATACACCCCTAATTTATTCCAAGAATCATTCATATAATCTGTCAAAAACACTCCGACACCTATCTTTCCTGCTGGAACAGTGATACGCCCTGCATCATAGCGTCCTTTAGCACTATTTTTCACGGCACATTGTCGCAAACACTCCACATAAGCATCCTCCGACACCGTATACAAATATAGCTTTCGCACAATCGGCGCTTTTGTATCTCGGATCTTATAATAATGTAATGGATTTAAAACCCGCTCTGTTTCTGTATTTCTCACTTCAAAATGCAAATGCGGCCCACCAGAAGAACCAGAATTCCCACTATACGCAATCGTATCTCCCTGAGAAAAAAACAGTCCCCCATTTTCAATATGCTCATCTATTCTAAAACTCTCCTGCTCATATTGCAATTGTCTAGCAAGCTTGATTACACTAGGCACAAAATCTTGCAAATGACCATAGACACTTGTCGTTCCATCAGCATGCTCTATATACAAGGCGTTCCCATATCCAACTGGCGAAATATTCAGACGAACCAAAACACCATCTTTCACACAAATCACTGGCGATCCTTCCCTCCCACCCGTCCGGAAATCTACACCGGAATGAAAATGCGTCGCTCTCAACTCCCCAAAATTTCCACTCAATAAAATTGTTCCACGAATAGGTTTTTCCATTTCTTGAGCCGAAACACTTATAAACGTAAATATCAAACAATTAAGTAATCCGTATAAAATAGATTTTTGCAACAGTTTTTCCTTCATCTAAAAAAAGTAATAAAATTATCCTGCAAATATATTAAGAGTCTTGATATATTAAAGAATCTTTTCTATCTTTGTCATGTAAAGATTAGATTATGGCTGTAAAACACGATGCCGTTGTAGACGAGCTAAGATTTAAAATAGAAAAAATAGTACAACTATATATATTCTCTTTAGAGCAGAATAAAAAATTGGACAGCAAAATACAAGAATTGCAAGCCGAACTAGAAAATGCACACAAAGAGAAACTAGAGTTAGATCGTAAATTAAAAATAACCAAGGTAGCGAATGCGATTTCTGGAGGAGATGAAAATAGTAGTGAAGCAAAGATTCGTATAAACAAATTGGTGCGGGAGATTGATAAATGCATTGCTCTTTTGAATAATTAACCTATGTCAGAAAAACGGAATATTAATTTAAACATTGCCGACATTAACATGAGCTTGAACATTACAGCTTCAGATGAAGAGGTAGTTAGAAAAGCGGCAAAAGAAATTAATGAATGCGTTTCAAAATATAAAGCCGCGCATGAGGAGCCGGAACCTTTTTATTTTTTAGCTTATGCATCCTTGCGACACACTATAAAAATGTTGCAACAAGAGCAAAAGTTTAGTGAAATAGAAGATATACATTCAAGACTTGATGAATTCATCAAGGAGTAAAAGTAGTTTTTAAGAGTTCTTTGGATATCGATATACCCGCATTATTTTGACTTTAATC
The DNA here is from genome assembly GCA_947039985.1 of uncultured Odoribacter sp. Lineage (GTDB taxonomy): Bacteria > Bacteroidota > Bacteroidia > Bacteroidales > Marinifilaceae > Odoribacter. Next base: position 6,753 of record CAMRAP010000068.1, on the reverse strand, counting down.
GAAGCTCAACACTTATAAAATTAGAGTGTAGCTTAATTTGCATAGAACAGGCCTCAACCTTAGGGTTCCTTCGGGACAGTGGACGTTCAACTCAAATGGCAGCTCTACCCATGTAAAACTGGGGTTTTTTAGACGAGAAATAGTGCGGGTTTTTTGTGCCTAAATACAGTACAAAAAAACAGCAAAAAATATTGAATTAAATATATATATTATAAACTTAAATTAATTTCAGAAATATGACAGATATAATAATCCCTGTAGTGATTGCTTTAATTGTCGGAAGTGGACTTTCTTGGATACTGATAAAAACAGCCATGAAGTATCGTGCACAAAACATCATTAAAGAGGCAGAAATTGAAGCCGATATCATAAAAAAGGATAAGATTTTACAGGCAAAAGAAAAGTTCTTACAAATCAAAACAGAGCATGAAAAGCATGCTGCTATTCGAAACAATAAGTTAATTGTCGCTGAAAACAAACTTAAGCAGCTAGAAACTGACTTTTCTAGGAAACAAGAAGACATTGCTAGAAAGCAAGAAGAGGTGCAACGCAAGACAAAAGAAATTCAGAGTCAACAAGGTAGCATTGATGTACAAAAAGACTTACTTGAGAAGAAAAACATTGAGGTAGATAAGCTAAAAAAACAGCATATCGAGCAATTAGAAACAATTTCTGGAATGTCTGGCGAACAAGCTAAAGCAGATTTAATAAACTCATTAAAAGAGGAAGCAGAAACAGAAGCGATCTCTTACATCAATGAGATCATGGAAGAAGCTAGAATGACTGCCAATACGGAAGCGAAAAAGGTGGTCATTAAAACCATTCAAAGAGTGGCTACAGAAACTGCAGGTGAAAATGCTGTTTCTATTTTCCACATTGATTCGGATGAAATCAAAGGTCGAATTATCGGTCGTGAAGGACGTAATATCCGTGCACTAGAAGCTGCAACGGGAGTTGAAATTGTTGTTGATGATACCCCAGAGGCTATTGTTCTTTCAGGATTTGATCCTGTGCGCCGTGAGATTGCTCGTTTATCACTTCATCAATTAGTTACTGATGGTCGTATCCATCCAGCTCGCATTGAAGAGGTTGTAAATAAAGTTAAAAAGCAGATCGAAGAAGAGATCATTGAAACAGGTAAGCGTACAACCATCGACTTGGGAATACATGGCTTACACCCAGAATTGATTCGATTGGTTGGTAAAATGAAATACCGTTCATCATATGGTCAGAATCTATTGCAACACTCACGTGAAACAGCAAATCTTTGTGCTATCATGGCTGCTGAATTAGGTTTGAATGTAAAGAAAGCAAAACGTGCAGGACTATTACATGATATAGGTAAGGTGCCAGATGATGAGCCAGAATTACCACATGCTATTTTAGGTATGCAATTGGCTGAAAGATATAAAGAAAAACCAGATATTTGCAATGCCATAGGTGCTCACCACGAAGAGGTTGAGATGACAACTTTGATTGCTCCTATCGTTCAAGCTTGTGATGCTATTTCAGGAGCTCGCCCAGGTGCACGTAGAGAGGTGGTTGAATCTTACATCAAACGTCTGAAAAATATGGAAGACCTTGCCTTGTCTTACAATGGAGTGGTGAAAACTTACGCTATTCAAGCAGGACGTGAATTAAGAGTTGTTGTTGGAAGTGAGAAAATAACTGATGCTGAGGCTGAAAAAATATCTTTTGATATAGCAAAGCGCATTCAAGACGAAATGACATATCCTGGACAAGTGAAGGTGACTGTTATCCGTGAAACACGCTCAATCAATTATGCAAAATAGATAAGCAATATTGTAATCAAAAAAGAGTTTTCTAGAAATGGAAAACTCTTTTTTATGCTTCATATATTTATAAATTATTCTTCAAAAAATTTATAAATCCCAAAACAATCCCAAGTAGGCTAGTTTTAATAGAAACTATTTGAAAAATTCAAATAGTTTTTGCTACATTTTTTCTAAATTTGACTGCGATAATTACTCACTAAAAAAACGATAATGGCAGCCATAAAATCCTCTGAACTAATAACAAATGCAGATGGTAGTATTTTTCATCTACATTTACTTGCTGATGAACTTGCTGATGATATCCTATTAGTTGGTGATCCAGCAAGAGTCGAGATGATAGCCTCCTATTTTGAACAGATAGAGGTCAAAAAAAGTAACCGAGAGTTTCACACCATTACTGGAAACTATCGCAATCGACGTTTATCGGTTATTTCAACGGGCATTGGTCCTGACAATATAGACATTGTCATCAACGAATTAGATGCTTTAGCTAATATTGATTTAAAAAGCAAAGAGATAAAATCCAAAAAGCGACAGTTGAATATTGTACGAATTGGTACATCTGGTTCTGTGCAAGCGGATATAGCGGTAGATTCTTTTGTGATTTCAGAGAAACACATTGGTTGCGATGGTGTACTTCGTTTCTATGCCAATAACGAAAAAATATGCAATACCCCTTTTGAAGATGCTTTTATTGAGCATTGCCAATGGGCAAAAACACTAGCTCGTCCATACGTTGTTGATGCTGATGCAAAATTAGTGGAACGTTTACATGACGATAAACACACGATAAAGGGCGTAAGCTTAACCGCAGTCGGTTTTTATGCTCCACAAGGTCGCGAACTTCGCCTTCCCATTGCCATGGCTGGAATTAACGATCGAATTACTACTTTTCGATTTGGCAGCTATAAGGTGACTAATTACGAAATGGAAAGTGCAACAATCACTGGACTTTGTAATTTACTTGGGCATCATAGCACCACCATTTGCTTGATTATCGCCAACAGAATAGATGGTAAAGCATCGGTAGACTACCACGGAAATATGAACAAACTAATCAAATATACCTTAGATAAACTAAGCGATTAATATAGTAATTATTTAACTCACATAAAATCATGATTCAACGTATTCAATCCATTTTTCTACTTTGTACAGCAATTGCAACAGGTTTAATGTTTTTAATTCCAGCAGCTTCTATTGCAGCTCCTGACAATCACATGTTTGAATTTTTCACCTCAAAAGTGTTACAAATAGGCAGTAACCCCGAATTTATCACATGGAATTGGATGTCGCTTGCTTTAAATGCACTGATCGTATTTCTGGCACTGATCACCATTTTCATCCATAAGAAAAAAACGAAATCCGTGAAACCGACCTTGTTTTTACAATTGCGTTTGTGCATTGTGAATATAGTTCTACAAGTAGGACTCCTTGTACAGATATGGGTACAAGTGCATCACGTTGCTAAAGAAATTCATGCTGAATGGGCGGTAGAGCTTGGATTTATATTCCCAATTATAGGCGTTATTCTGACCTGGTTAGCCATCCGTTATATCATCAAAGATATAGCCGTACTGAAATCTTTCGATAGAATTCGGTAATCCATACAATCAACATATGCATTCAATTTAAAATCATTAGATATGTATAAATTTTATTTCATTACAGCATTACTAGTAGTTGCCTCTATTTTTAATAGAACTTCTGCTTGCACCAGTTTCCTTTTCAGTAAGGGAAGTACTAAAGACGGTTCAACTATGATTACTTACGCGGCAGATGCTCACATCATGTATGGCGAGCTCTACCATTGGAAAGCAGCCCATTGGTCGTCAGAAATCATGCTAGACATATACGAATGGGACACGGGTAAATTTCTCGGAAAGATTCCACAAGCCAAAATGACATACAATGTTGTTGGTAATATGAATGAGTATCAGTTGGCTATCAGCGAAAGTACCTTTGGGGGACGAAAAGAACTGAGCAAACAAACAGGAGGAATTATAGACTACGGTAGTCTTATTTATATCACCCTACAACGAGCTAAAAATGCACGTGAAGCGATAGTAATCATGACTAATTTGGTGGAAAGATATGGATATGCGAGTAGTGGAGAATCCTTTTCTATCAGCGACCCTAACGAAGTGTGGATCATGGAAATGATTGGTAAGGGCGAAGGCGAAAAAGGGGCTGTATGGGTGGCACGAATGCTTCCAGATGGTTATGTGTCTGCACATGCCAACCAAGCACGTATCACCACGTTCCCTCTCTCTGGCAAAACATCCATTGCCTCCGACAAAATAAAAAATATATACAACAAGAATATTACAACAGTCTACTCTAAGGATGTGATTGCATTTGCTAAACAGAAGGGATTTTATCCTCCAGATGAAAAAAATGTAGACTTTAGTTTTTCAGATAGCTATGCACCGCTTGATTTTATGGCTGCTCGTGCATGTAAAATTCGCGTTTGGGCATTCTTTAATGCGATCAATCCAGAAATGGCACAGTACTGGGAATATGCCAAAGGAAATATTGAAAGAGATAAAAAAGGATATGCTACAAACCGCATGCCTTTGTGGGTGATGCCAAGTCGCAAGATAGATGTGCTTGAGGTGATGGATTTTATGCGTGATCACTTGGAAGGCACTGAATTAGATATGAGTAAAGATCCTGGAGCAGGTGCATACGAATGCCCCTACAGATGGCGTCCACTAACCTTTAAGGTGGATGGAAAAGAGTATGTCAATGAGCGTGTTACGGCAACTCAGCAGACTGGTTTTTCATTTGTAGCCCAAAGTCGTAGCTGGCTACCCAATGCCATTGGAGGTATTCTCTGGTTTGGTGTTGACGATGCAGCTAGTACGGTGTATTTTCCAATGTATAGTTCCTCCACTAAAGTGCCAAAGGCTTATGCTGTTGGAAATGGTAGCATGATGAAGTTTACTACAGATGCTGCTTTTTGGGTATTTAACCAAGTTACAAACTTCGCCTATACGCGCTACAATGTCATCCATCCAGACATTCGTAAAAAACAAAAAGAACTGGAGCAACAGTACAAGGACTTTGTGCAGATTGTTGATGCAGGCGCAGTAGAAAAATACGCTACTCATAAAGAGGAAACTGTTCCACTCTTAACCCATTTCTCTTGCAATACAGGAAATCAACTTGTTGATACTTGGCGAGAGTTCTACGGTTATTTATTTTGCCGCTATATGGATGGCAACATCAGAACAGCTGTTCCCGGTCAGAAAAATCCAAAAGTAGAAAACCCTCCCCTACCCGAATGGTATCTAAATACCATCATTAAAGAAGCAGGTGATAAGCTCAAATTTATTGAATAGAACGAGCCTTAACTATGATATAAATACCCCCAAGATTCTTTCGATCTTGGGGGTATTTTGAATATTAAAAAAAACTAAACCATAAAATAGTATTTTAAGCTTTGAGGCTCAAATTACTGCTGTTTGATAACAACTAGTATTTGAAATTTTTGATACAGCTTTCGATATCTTTTTCAATTTCTAATATCATTGGGATACGTAGCATCTCTAAAACTTCTTGTACATTAGGGGCTATATTACATAATTTCATTTGAGATTCATGTCGTTTTGCTGATTTGGATAATAGTATTAAACAACCAATACCAGAACTATCCATAAAATCAAAACCTTCAAAATCTAGAATAAATCTATAATCTTTGTTGACAAAAAGAGGAATTAAATCCAATTTCACTTTTTCCATATGTGCCAAGGTAAACCTGGTAATGTCTTTAAACGTTATCACGACACATCTTTCTCTCTCAGTTAAGGTGGTGATAATCGTTCCTTCGGGTAAATATAACATAATTGTAGTTTTAAATGGAGATATAGTCTGTGTATTAGACAATATCTCCTGTTAATTTTTTCTTTTAAAAGCCTATTTACAATGCCAAGTTCAATCGCACTAAAGTTGCTTTTGGTGTCTTTGCAATACCGTAAAGTGCCTTTTCTTGCTCGTCAAAAGCAATTTGAGTCAAGGCTGTATCTATTGGATAAGTTCCGCATACTGTCCCCTCCCAATCTATTTTTATCAGGGTGTGACAATCTTGGAAAGTATTCCGATCCGATTGATACGTTTTTCCAGAATATATCGCGTAGATATAGTCGTCTGTTACACATACGTCTGTAAAGCCAAAACGGTTATCTTTTGTGTATGTTACTCTTGGCATTTTTTTCTTAAACTCACGTATCTCAACACGTGGATGGTGGTACACTAGTCGCTTAACAAGACTAATTTCTCTGCCATCTAGTCGACAAACATCCAATACTCCGCTATACATATCGGCACATACAAAAGCTTTAGCATCTGGACGAGCTCTCAGCACATTGCTGGCAAAAAGTATAGATTTCGTACGCTCTTCAATCTCAGGATAGACAGGATGTGCAGGATATGCCACACCATAGTCTAGCTCTCCGCTAGTTGGCGAATAAAGCTGATAGCGACCTTCGGTGTATAAACCAGCTGACAAGACCTTATCTCCAATTTGCACTGCCCACAAATGTTTTTGCTGGTTGGGCAATTTAATTGCATTTTCAGCTCCTGAGCGTGTTTGAGCTGAAGCAAAACTACTTATTTTGCCCGTCTTAAAATTAAAAGCTGTCCATCCACCTTGTCCATCAGGAGCTAGGTTGTTAAAGAGAGACGCGCCTCCAGCCCGAGTGCCTACCTTTGGTAATAGCCCTTGCTTCTGCTTCGTTTCTAGGTTAATACTGACTATATTGTTGACATTCATTCTGTCAGCAATAAGTACTTCATTGCCAGACTTTAATAGTCCTGACGCTTGACGAACTCCATAGGACGACAATGTCGCTACGGCTTCGGTGCTTATCACTTGCCCGTTTGCCAATGGCAATACGTCTTTGGGCATTTCACTGTCCTGCATGGAGCATGCTCCGGCTAGGAATAGGGTGGATAG
>CAMRAP010000067.1 GCA_947039985.1 uncultured Odoribacter sp. | reverse complement strand
CGTTTGCTGGGTTATCTAATGTGATTTCTGAGTGGTCAGACGGAACTGTCTTAACGCAACGCACAGAGAGACCATAACCTTTACCAATGGATAACACGGAATGCTGACCACTTGACACGTTCAAAGAGTAAGCATGAATATTTGAACGAGCAATCGTAGTACTTGACCAATAGTCACTGCAAATACTATCCGTATTCGACTGATAACCAGAAAAAGGAAAAAAACAACTAGCTCCATTAGTACCAGTTAAGATAGCCTCATTACCTGAAACATTTAACTTCCCCTGAATTAACAGCAGCTCAAATGCAGTCGGCAATCTCCAAGTGGAAGGACACATGAGAGTACCATTGCTATTTTTACCAAGCAATGCCTCTGACCAAGTATAATAATCTCCTTTAAATTTAAAATTCTCTTCACTTTCAGAATGGGTATTATTAATCCAATTCAAAGCAGTTACTTCCTGATCAGGAACATCCTTACCTGCATTACGATCGGAAACATAGATACTATAACTATCGGAACTAATCACATCCACCTTTGCATATTTCATATGATCAAGTCGCCTTTGAAAGGCTGCATATGCTAAAGGTGCTGTATATCTATAACCTGCCTTGTATGCTTTTGTATAAACACACGAATCTATAGAAACGACCTTTATGTATCGCTCTTTGGCATATTTTAATATCTTTTTGATCTGTTTTTGAGTGTAAAATCTTTGGTGTACTTTGCCCGATGTTTTACTGTGCCCCAAAGTATCAATCTCTGTGTCTGTACACTTGCTACCGATCTCTGTCAGCTTTAAATATTGCTTAATTTCCTCTCTCTGACCAACATCATCCGTTAAATACCAATGCAATACATTCATTTTAAACTCAGCCATTGCATCAAGCAGAGCATATACGTTTTGCTCACCAAAGAAGTAACGACATTCATCTAGCGTATAAAAACGCCAAGAGAAACAGGGCTTGTCTTTTATCTCTTGCCAAGATAAAACAATTTCACCCTCTTGCTCTCCAGCATCCATCAATTGTAAAAGAGACTGTACACCATAAAAAATACCAGTAGCATCGGAACCAGTGATTGTAATCCCTTTTTTAGTGATATCCAGTAAGTACTCTTCTTTGTCCATATCAGCATCCTGCTGCACAATCAAATTTAATTGTGCACCTGATTTCTTCTTTTTAGTTTGAAGCTCAAATCTTTCTTTTAACTCAGGAGTCAAGTAGTTTAAAACTTTTTCAGCACCTATTTCATGGATACTAACTGATTTCTTTAGCGTCAATGTTCCCTCGGACATCTTTACACGATTAGGCATTGGAAGCACTACTTCCTTTGCACTCTGCGCACGACCTGAAACTTGAATCACAATCAAGAAGGCGATGAATAAAGATGATAATTTCAACATGTTTCTTTTATTAAAAAAATGGCTTGATTACTTTTTAAAGTTTGTCATTGAAGATAATTTTATCAGAATCAGATATAATGAACAACAACATCCTTCTTATCAATATACTTTGCAAACTGATATTTAGGCATCCCCAATGCCATACCGGCATAAACAACATCCTCTGTACCCAAAATCTGAGCTAATTTCCTATGCTTAGTACGAGCTGAAGCAGCACATACAAATCCAGTATAAAACTGTGCAACACCCAAAGATTCAGCCATCAACGAACAATTTTGATAAGCCAAATTTGAATCTTCCTTTCCAAAGTTCATACTCGCTGGAGTATGTATGAAAATGGCAGCCTTTGCACCCCGTAAAACCATATCATTCCCACGCTTCATCTCTGCATCCATCCTTTCAAAGATGGGGATATAGCGAAATACGCCCGGCATCATCTTTTTTAAGATTGGCTTTAGCAATGGATTCTTCAACAGCTTGATCGATGCAAGTAAAGTATCAATGGTAAATTGACTAATCTCTTTCAGTTTATCGGCTGAAGTGACAACCGTAAAATGCACCTGCTGTGCATTTGTAGCAGTGGGAGCTCTATACCCTGCCTCTACAATCAATTTAAGATTTTCAAGAGAAACTTGCTGATCAGTAAAGGCTCTATTAGATCTTCGAGCCCGAATAAGAGTTAAGAGTTTTTCTGGTTCAGGAAGCTGTAAAGGATCTATCGCATGAACCTTTTCTGCAGGAAAACTATTATGTACAACTGAATTTGTTGGACAAATTGCCACACAATGCCCACATACAATGCAGTTATTTATATGCCTAAGCGTTGGTATTTTCTCTCCTTGACCAAAAATCACACTCGGACAAATTGCCTCGCACCGTCCACAATTTACACAAGTGCTGCTACTGATTGAAATTAGATTTTCCATAGATATTAAATTTTAGATTGTAAAGATATAAAAATAATAGTAGACACAAGGGTTTATCTTCTAAGCAAGCTACAAAGAAACCCAAATGAAAAATTTATCGTATATCCTACAAACATAAAAAATAAACGACATGATGAAGAAAGCATTTATTGCATTTATAGTCTTTATGACAACAGGTATAGTACAACCACTACTGGCGCAAGCGAGTAGTGATACAACTTGGCATAGAGGAGGGAATATCGGTCTTAGTTTGAACCAAGTTAGCCTTAGTAATTGGGCTGCTGGAGGTGAAAACACGGTGGGTTTCAATTTTCTATTTAACTATTTTGCAAACTATAAAAAAGAACGACACCTCTGGAAGAGTCGCATAGAAATGGATTACGGTCTGAACAATACAAAGACAGACGGCAAGAAAAAGACAAATGATAAAATATATTTATCCTCTATTTATGGCCATGAACTAAGAAAAAATTTATACCTGAGTGGCTTGATGACTTTCCAATCGCAATTTGCAAAAGGCTACGACTACGGTACTGATTCGCCTACTTATATCTCCCGTTTTATGTCTCCAGGATACCTAACTATAGGTGGAGGTTTAACTTGGACTCCCAAAAGTTGGTTCACAGCTACTTTTACACCAGCCACTTGGCGAGGAACTTTTGTTAGCAGCAATATTCTCTCGAATCAAGGGCAATTTGGAGTGACTCCTGGCAAGCACTTACTACCAGAGTTTGGAGCAAATCTGCAAATGGAAGCACAATATGAATTTCTAAAAAATATGACTATTTTCTCCCGACTGGCACTATTTTCTAATTATTTGGAAAACCCACAAAATATCGATATCGCCTGGGATGTACAGTTAAATATGACCATAAACAAATGGTTTGCTGCCACAGTCACAACCAATATGATTTATGACAACGAAACTAAAATACTTCAAACAGACGGAAGCAAAGGTCCTCGTCTACAATTTAAAGAAGCACTAGGAGTTGGAGTTCAAATATCTTTCTGAAACCTATTGACTCTATGTAGCGTTTAATAGGTAGTATTAGTTTTTCAAAATTTAAAAAAAAATTATGGTACACACAGGATTAAGTAACGAATGCGTAAAGCAAAGCACTGCATTATTAAATAGCCTTTTGGCTAGTCATTTTACATTACTACTGAAAACATGGCAGTTCCATTGGAATGTTGTAGGACAATCTTTTAGCTCTTATCACGAAGCAATGGAAAAGCTGTATACGGCTGAAATTAACCGAGTTGATGATACAGCAGAAAGAATTAGAGCACTTGGCGAACGTCCACTAGGTTCTATGAAATCTATGTTAGAGTGCAAGGATATTAAAGAATTCTGCATGAGTGAAGCTCTTCCAGAAGCAATTGTTATGTGGCAAATGATTAGAGATGATTGGGATACAATGATCAGAATTATCAGAGAGAAACACGAACAAGTCCCAGCAGAAGATTTAGGCACTATCAATTTCCTAGAAGATATGATTGAATCTATGGAGAAAGAAGCATGGATGATTCGAGCTGATAATGTCACACGTAGCGCAACTTAAGACTTACAAAGTATAGTTGACATCATAGAAACACCCCAATTCAAAATAAATTGAATTGGGGTGTTCTATAAATATCTATTACTATAGACTATCTTCTGCCACGTGGGCGATCACTAGCACCTGTGCTTCTTTTCTTCTCTCCAAAACGTCCACGGCTGCTGCCATCGCTTCGACCAGTTTCTGATGAGCGACCTCTTCCGCCACCACCATAACCGCTTCCGCCACCGCCATAGCCACGACCACCTCTGTCGCCACCACGACCACTTCTGTCTCCACCACGACCGCCTCTGTCTCCATCACGGTCACGACCAATACGCTCTTCTATCTGTACTGGTGAAAAAGGAAGTCCATTGTAATTTACATTACCAAAACAAGAAAGGAATCCTTGAACACCACGTATATCTACTTCAAACTTAGTATTGCTGTCAAAGACACGAATACTTCCGATTTCTAGACCTTTACGAGGAGAGTTTTCATTGATGATAGCCATCAAATCACGAGGAGAAAAACCATCCTCACGTCCTACTTGTACATTAAAGGTTGTGAATTCGTTATTGCTCTCTTCTTCTCTACGACCACCTCTACGATCATCGCGCTCACCACGTCCACTGCGTCTATCATCTTCTGTCAAATTGATATCCACTGCCGAAGCATATTTTTTCAATAATTTGCCAAACTCAAAAGAGATCATTTTTTGAATAAGTTCCTCCTTAGTCAAAGTTTCAAATTTCTCAAATAGTTCGCCTTGATATTGCTCTAATGTTGCCTTCGATTCAGCAGTCACAATCTTATCTGCATAATGAAGTAGTTGTGCACGACAAACAGCTTCTCCAGCAGGAACTTCTTTATATATAAATTTCTTACCGATACTTTTTTCAATACGGCTTAATTTACCTTTCTCCTTAGCGTTTATTATCGCAACAGATGTACCTGTACGACCAGCACGTCCTGTACGACCACTACGGTGAGTATAACTTTCAACATCCTCTGGCAAGTTGAAGTTTATAACATGAGTCAAGCTATCCACATCCAAACCACGAGCAGCAACATCAGTTGCAACCAATACTTTCAAACGTTTTGCACGGAAAGACATCATCACCTCATCACGCTGTCCTTGACTTAGATCACCATGTAAAGCATCGCACTCAACACCTTCTTTTTGCAGTTTTCGAACAATATCACGAGCATCCATCCTTGTTCTTACAAAAATAATGGCATACATATCAGGCTCACAATCAATGATTCTGTGCAAAGTTTCATAACAATCCTTTGCTTTTACTTGGTAGTATTCATGAGTTACTGTATCAGCACCTTGATTCTTTTTACCTGCAGATACCTCTTTTGCATTTTTCAAATAGTTCTTAGAAATACGCTCTACTTCACGTGGCATAGTTGCCGAAAATAGATATGTATTACGCGTATCTGGTGTTTCGTCAAGGATAAAATTCAAATCCTCTTTGAATCCCATATTTAACATCTCATCAGCTTCGTCAAGAACAACTCCACGTACCCCTTCAATATGAATAGCTCTACGCTTAATTAAATCACAAAGACGACCAGGAGTAGCTACAACTACATGCACCCCTCTAGACAATTCTCTTATCTGTCCGCGAATATCTGATCCACCATACACACAAGCCACACGAATATCTGTACGATATTTGGCATAATTTTGCAAATCTCTTCCGATCTGCAAACACAATTCACGTGTTGGACTCAATACCAACATCTGAATTTCATTCTTAGAAGTATCTAACTTCTGTAACAATGGCAATCCGAAAGCCGCTGTTTTCCCCGTTCCCGTTTGCGCTAACGCAACTAGATCATTTCCGTCCTCTAAAATGATCGGAATCACTTTTTCCTGTACTGGACTTGGTGTTTCAAACCCTAGATCTTTAATACCCTTAAGGATGTCTCCTTCTAAACCTAATTCTTTAAATTTTTCCATTCGTCATTTTATGCAGCCTCTGGCTGCGTTATGGGCAACCTTTGGTTGCGTTACAAGCAGCCCTTTCGACTGCATTACTATATGTTATGAGCGGATTTCCAACCACTCTAAATATTTAAATTATTCTCAAATCTCTGCGTTGAAAAGCTGGTATTTTTTCCAACCTCCTCAACTCTTCTAAAGAGATGTCTGGTTTTAATTCTGCATGATCTATAACAATCTGGATTGATTTCTGAACAGAATTACTCAGCTCTATCACACCATTAGAAAAACCTGTTGCAATAATGGTGACAGAAATATCTTCTCCTAAATTTAAATCTGTTCCAACTCCCCAAATAACAGCTGCTTTGTTTCCCACTTTACGGATAATATGCGAAGTAATTTGGTTCATTTCATCCATTGTAATCTCATCTGTCCCAGAAGTAATATTCAATAAAATATTTTCAGCTCCTAGAATATCATTATTATTTAACAATGGACTATCTAATGCTTTTGTTATCGCCTCAATTGCTCGATTTTCGCCAGATGCTCTGGCAGCTCCCATAATAGCAACACCACTATTAGTCATCACTGTTCTTACATCAGCAAAATCAACATTGATATATCCAGGTAGCGTTATAATCTCTGCAATACCTTTAGCTGCAATATTAAGCACATCATTCGCTTTATCGAAAGCAGCAGAAAGAGGTTGAGGACCATAAATCTCTTTAATTTTCTCATTATCAATTACAATCAAACAATCTACATGTTTTTGCAATCGAATCAAACCTTCACAAGCTTGATCTATTCGTTTCGGTCCTTCAAAACGAGCTGGCACTGAAACAATTCCAACAGTTAAGATTCCCATGCTTTTTGACAACTCAGCAATCACTGGAGCAGCTCCAGTTCCTGTACCACCACCCATAGCAGCGGTAATAAAAGCCATCTTAGTATCTTTTTTCAATAAAGCTTCAACATCTCCAAGACTTTCGTGTGCTGATTTTTCTCCTTGTGCAGGATTATTACCAGCTCCATGTCCTCCGGTCAATTCCAATCCCAATTGAATTTTATTAGGAATAGAACTTTTTTTCAATGCCTGATTATCTGTGTTGCAAATAACAAAGTCTACATCACAAATACCTTTATCATACATATATTCTACGGCATTACCACCACCACCACCAACGCCTATCACTTTGATTATAGTAGGGGTCTTTTCATTCAGATTGAAATTTATAAATCCTTCGACCATTGCCTTTGTATATTTTATATGTTCTATATTTACCGTCTATACTAATCTACTCTTCTTCACTAAAAAGAGTTCCAATCTTCCGTTTCAACCAACTATTCGTATCTGGGACTTCATTAACTCCCTGTCTACTATTTTCAAAACGATTTGTTTTACGAACAGGCTCACTTCTTTGCCTACGAGTACTTTCGTCCTCTCGCCTCATTCTTCGCATTCTCGCTTCTTCTTCTACAACAACAGGATTAATCATTTCCATCTCCAAATCATCTGGTAAGGCTTCTACCTTAAAAAAAGGCTTCTGCCCTAAATCAGTTACTATCTCTCCCTGCTCCATAGATTTAGAGCTTTCATATTTACTATTAAATCCAGTGGCAATCACCGCTACTCGCAATTTATCTTCTAAAGCTTCATCTTTTCCAGATCCCCATATCACATTTACATTCTTTCCCACCTTCTCACGCAAAGTATCTGTAATAAAACCTATTTCGTCCATGGTTACCTCTTTGTGTCCATGAAGAATATTCAATAAAACATTTGAAGCACCTCGAATATCATTACTATTCAATAAAGGAGATATCATGGCACTATTTAAAGCCTCCATCGCTCGATTCTCCCCTTCTGACTCTGCTGCACCCATTAATGCTACTCCACTATTTCTCATAACACTCTCCACATCAGCAAAATCCACATTTACATAGCCTTTAACTGTAATAATCTCTGCAATACTCTTGGCTGCAATTGTCAATACATTATCAGCCATTGCAAATGCATCCGACAATTTTAAGTCGCCATATATTTCTCGAAGCTTTTCATTGGCAATAATCAACAAAGCATCTACATGTTGTTCCAACTCATCTATTCCAGCTATTGCCTGCTCTATCTTTCGCTTTCCTTCAAAATCAAAGGGTACAGTAACAATACCTATGGTTAGTATGCCCATCTCTCTGGCTAGTCTAGCTATTTCAGGAGCAGCACCAGTTCCAGTTCCTCCACCCATTCCAGCAGTGATAAAAACCATACGAGTGTCGCGTTTTAATATAGATTTGATAACATCCATACTTTCTATGGCAGACATCTTCCCTCTTTCAGGTACACATCCAGCGCCACGACCATCAGTCAAATCTTTACCTAACTGTATCCTATTTTTCACCTTGCTACGTCGCAATGCCTGTATATCTGTATTACAAACAACAAATTCGACACCATGAATCCCTTGATTAAACATGTGATTCACAGCATTACTACCACCACCACCAACACCAATAACTTTGATGATGGACTCTTCATGAGATTGCTCTGGCAATTTAAGTGAAATTAAGTCGTCTAGTTCCATAAAAATAACGTAATAGTCAAAATAAATATAATGCTAAATACCAAAAAAACCTTTTATTTTCCCCATCATTCCTCCACTACTCTTCTCTGTTTCTGTGTGCTTACACAGCAATAATCCCAAAGCAATTAAATACTCTGGAGTTCCTAATAGATCGGAAGAGCACACGTCTGAACTCCAGTCACTCCGGAGAATCTC
>CAMRAP010000066.1 GCA_947039985.1 uncultured Odoribacter sp. | reverse complement strand
TATGCCGCTCGCTATGCCAAAGAAAAATATCCAGATGCTGAAGTTGTATTTATTGGCCATGCCTTGCAAAACGCCATGAAGCAGACTGTGTAGAGGAAGTTGATTATGTCATGAGCTTCGAAGAATTAGGTGCTTTCTTAGTTGCCTATGAGATCAATGTACCTGAGTGTGGCGAAAAAGAATTGAATGCAGAGGTCACTAAATATGGTAGAGGATTCGCTCAAGCAGGCGGAGTGCGTGATGCAGTAGTCAATGTTGTTGGGGATAAATATACAACGACTTCCATCGAAGGACTTGACAAAAAGAATCAAGCCCTACTAAAAGTAATGCCTAAAAAGCCTACACATCAATTTGTAGAAGTGATGGCATGCGAGAAAGGATGCATCAATGGACCTTGTTCCCTTGCTCCTCTTACGCTAGCTAAACGCCAACTCAAAAAAAATCTATAAATCAGATCAACTAAACACCCCAAAAGTACTTGCTGAACTTTTGGGGTGTTTTTCATTTACATATACAAATCCCGCTCCCCTGAAGCGATACGCTTATAGTAAGTTTGAAAAGTAGATAACAATTTTTTATCGGTAAAGAAAGGCGTATTTTCTATTTCACGTAGCTCTTTAGCAATCAATTTCTCACCCCATTGGCGAGTTTCGGGAGAAGCATAATCATTCAGGTATTCACGGAAAGTCAGAACAGCATTAAGCTTGCAGAATTTTCCTTCAATCCCTTTCCCTAAAAGATTCATGATTTTATCGCCCGTTCGCCCACAACGGTAACCTGCGGTACAAAATGAAGTGATATGACCATCCTCTGCCAGCTCACGTACCACCTCATCCAAACTCCGTTCATCTCCTAGCATAAACTGCACTTTATCCGCATTATCTTGTTGCACTTTTTTAGCAGAATAAGCACCTATACCAATTTTTGATGAAGCATCAGTTTGCGTACATCCATACTTTATAATTTCGCGACGCAAGTCTGCACTTTCTCGGGCAGTGACAATTAAACCAGCATAGGGCACTGCTAAACGCAAGACCGTAACCAAATGCCTGCAAGCATCATCACTAACTAAATAAGGTGAATTTTCGCTCATAAACGAACCTAATGCGGGTTGCATACGAGGAAAAGAAATAGTGTGTGGTCCTATTCCAAATTGACGTTCCAAATCATGTGCATGGTGAATCAAGCCCATCACTTCAAAACGCCAGTCGTACAATCCAAATAAAGCAGCAGTAGCCACATCATCAATACCTGCATCCATGGCTCTGTGCATTGCGTATAAACGCCAACGATAATCACCTTTCACCGTATTGGCAGGATGCACTTCAGCATAACGTTCTCGGTGGTAAGTCTCTTGAAAAACCTGATACGTCCCAATCCCTGCTCGCCAAAGCTTCCGCAGGTCTGCAATACTCATTGGAGCTGCATTCACATTCACCCGACGAATATTATTAAAACCATTACCACTTGGGGTGTCTCTTTTAGTGGCATAGATGGTCTCCATAGAATTC
Source organism: uncultured Odoribacter sp. (assembly GCA_947039985.1). Lineage (GTDB taxonomy): Bacteria > Bacteroidota > Bacteroidia > Bacteroidales > Marinifilaceae > Odoribacter. Next base: position 7,146 of record CAMRAP010000066.1, on the reverse strand, counting down.
ACTATATAATCAGCATCACTTTGCGGATGTTCACCATATACTGCAATTAAACGTTTATGTCCTTCATCAATCACTGCTTCAGTCTCCCTACGCACTTCTTCCATGCTTAATACATGACGTTTCTCTGAACAGTTATCGCTACGAAATCCACAATAGACACAACCGTTCACACAAAGATTAGAGCAATAAAGGGGGGCAAAAAAGACAATGCGATTATCATACACTTTCTTTTTTACGGCTAAAGCAGTTTCCTGCATCTCCTCTAAAAGTTCAGCATCGTCTACGTTTAAAAGAATCGCTGTTTCCGCTGGCGTAAGTAACTTTATGTCTAAAGACTTTTTTAATATATCCCTTACCTGCTGTTTATCTGGATTTTTATACTTTTCAAGGTCTTCAAAAATAGATCTTTCATCTATAAAATCCTTACCATTTATCAGATATTTCTCGATTTCAGCTGGTTTAATAAGCTGCTGAGTCCATTCCTTTACATTCATTCGCTAATATATGAAAATTCAAAGAGCTTAAAATATAGAATTGCATAAAAATATTCCATCATTTCAAGGCTCTAAATAATATTCAAAATTCGGAAATATTTTCGGGAATCTAAAATTTATACTGAATAAAAAATTTAGCTTTGTAAAAAACAATAAAATAGAAAATATGAAAATTGTCGCATTCAATGGTAGTCCGCGAAAAGGGGGGAATACCGAGCAATTAATTGAAGAGGTATTTAAGCCTATTCGTGAAGCAGGAATTGAAACAGAGTTAGTACAAATAGGAGGTAAACTATTCAGAGGATGCTCCTCCTGTTATAGCTGTTTCACTACAAAAGATGGTCAATGTGCTATTAAAAATGATGGCATGAACGAATACATCTTAAAAGCACAACAAGCTGATGGTATCATATTTGCATCACCCACCTATTACGGAAGTGTTAGTGCAGAAATGAAAGCTTTTATGGATCGCTTAGGACTCACCACAATCGGACAAGGTCGCACCCTTACCCACAAAGTTGGAGCAGCTGTTATTAGTGTTCGACGTGGCGGTGCTGTGACCGTATTCGACGAACTAAATCGCTTTATGCTCGGCAGTGGAATGATTGTTCCAGGCTCTACCTATTGGAATTTTGGTATTGGAGAGATGCCAGGAGAAGTGTATGATGATGCGGAAGGACTTCGTAATATGAAGGACTTAGGCACTCAGCTCGCCTGGTTACTAAAATTAATACAACAAGGAAAATAAAAAATGTTGTCTGAAAATATTGAATAATTCCATATTTTCAGACAACAAACAAACAAACAAACAAACAAACCTTATTTAAACGTAGATTACGCCTCGGCTAACAAGCCCCAAGCTTTAATAAATTGCGGGAATTTTTTACGCATTTCAAAAACTTCTTCCCAACAAGCAGAGTGTGTGCTATAAGAATTTGCACTAACTCTATACATTCCAAGTTCATTTACCAAAATGACACTCTCTTTAAATCCCATGACATCCAACTTCTTTTGTAGTTCCTCAGCTTTTCCCTTGCTTTTAAAACTACCCACAATCACATAATAACTATTACTCAATGTATCGCTATCAATCTCTTTTACCTCTTCTTGCTTTATTGGAGCAACTGGATCTACTGTAGTCACAGGCTCTACTACTGTATCCTTTTGTACCGTATCTTTTACAACAGGAGCAACGACTGTATAAACAATTTCTTCTTCAGCTGCTTTCTTTTTTCTCTTGTCTTTATGCCCAAACAGTACATTAAAACCAAAGTTCACATTTAGAATTGCCTCATTTACAGGAATATACTGAGGCGACAATTTAGAGGATACAACTGTAGCTCCTACAAAGAAATTAAATACTCTAGGACTAAGATTTAATAATCCTCCCCAGGTCCAACCGATATTAGAAATTGAAGTATGAGCTGTTAAAGCAAACCATTTTGCAGGAGAGTAATTAGCAGATAGCATCGCATCCGAAATAGTAAACTTTTTACGAAACAGTGTCGATGATAATAAACCGACAGAAAATTTATCATTGAATAGAGAATATTCTGCACCAACATTAAGCGTTGGATTTGTTGTTTGCCTATTTTTTATATTCCCAACATCTTTCATCTCATAAAATGTGAATAGAGCCTCAACATCATCCGTTAAATCATCCATCTGGTCGTCAAACGAATTATCCTTATCCTTCTCATCATCACTTATGCTCAGATCATCAAAACCACTAAATCGAATTGGCTCGCCATCCATATACCCTTTTACACTTTTATCCCAATTCATATAACCAAGATCTAAGACAGCTAAAGACAACTCTAAATTATCTTTCAACTTATAAGTTGCACCAGCATCAAAAGCAAATCCAAGCCCATTGAGTCCAATATCTCCCATCTCAGCTCCTGTAACTTCTGAAACAGTTTCACCTTTATCATTTACTTTCTCTTCTGTTTCAAATTTCAAACCAGAAGAGATTAACTCACCTTTTCCACGAATAATCCACTCGTCTTGTGACATAGTCACATTTAGATGATCAAAATGAGTATAAGCATTGACTACACCCAATAAAGCCTTAAGCTTAATACCTACTCTTAACTTTTTATTGATCTGACGAGAATGCCCCAAAGCAACATCAATATAATTCTGTGTATTGACACCTACATCTGAAAAATCATAATAGTTTCCTGTTGGATTAGACATACCCGTTTTTAGAAAAGAAAAAAGTTCTTTTGGTAAGGTGGTATAAGTATTCGATTTTACATTGATATCAAACGAAGTAAAACTATTCTTTCCAGCGTGAAATCCAAATTGGATAATATTCAAATTTAAATTGGCATCAAGAACATTATTCCTATTGAGTTTGTCTAAAAAATCACTGCTACTGACATCTTTATGTAAGAATGAATTAAATTCATTATCTTTATTGGGATACAAGAATGTACCAAGTCCTACATTACTATTGACAGACAATCCAAAATTACCCAATGCTGGAATACCAATATACCCCGATCGAGGTGCAAAAGCAGGGTTCAATTGATGCCTTGTCGGAACACCATCAACAAAATAGACCGATTTAAGGATTTGTGCTGACGAAGCAAATGCCATCATCGTCAAAAAAAGTGCTACTAATATTTTTAATTTCATATTTTTCATACGCTTATAATTTGTTTTTTAGTTGTCGTATGTAACCTAAAGTAAAAGCCATCCTCTTTAATGAATACGCTCCATTGGGTTTCATATCTGCTCAATTTAATAATAGAATAAAACTCTCCATTGTAGATTAATGTACCATCTTCTATTCATCCAAATCAATCGTTATTCCTCCTTCAATTCTTGCCTTTAATGCCAATTTTATGTATTGATTCTCATTCAAACTCACACCTGCTACTGGCTGATCTTTGGAAGTATCTGCTTTAATAACAAGAAGAAAATGATACAGTTTAGCTAATGCACCTGCTTTTGTCTCTGTCAACTTAACAGTTAATTTTGATGCTGTTTCTTTATTGATTCCTGCTAATATTGCCCCTGTCACCTCTACTTTAATTCCATCTACTCCACCAAATTCTTTATCTTTAGGAATAAAATCTATCGACATATTTAATGGCACACTATTTGTGGCCTCAATATCCAAGGATAATGATTCGATCTTATCTATTACATCTTCAAGATCTTCCCCAATATCTTTAATCGTATCTGAGTAATTAATTTTAAATTCATCACCTAAAGCTAAAGGAACATCTACTGCATAGTTTACGTTTAAATCATAGGTTTCAGTTAAATCTATTGAATGAGATCTTTTATCTTTAGCAGTTTCTACACCAATCTTTATACTTAATGAATCTGGAATCTTTTCAAGCAAAGATCCTACCTTAGCATCTACATATATCCAAGATTCTGGCATACCAGTAGTTATCTCTGACAGCCAAAACTTACTTAAAGCAGGCATATTCGGATCTTCAGTTCCAACGACATTTAAGGCTACTGCCACACCTTCTTTCGATATACCTCCAATCATAGGAGCTATAACAGCATTAGCAATCATCGGAATATCCAATGTATTACTCACTTTAAATTTAATAACAGGATTAACAAAATCAAGTTTTACGTCATCACCCTGCAAGAAGTCAGGAAGTCCATCAAACACAAATGCTTCATTGATCGGCTCAATGTCAGGATTAAAAACACCTGTCACCTTTGAAAAATCCATTGTATTCAAGATAACAGCAGGAGTGCAGGTAATTTTATCTAACTGTGGTGGCAATACCATATCCACAGGCACTATAATGCCACCTGTTATATTAATATTATCCCCTAATTTGAAATATTTCTTCCCATCTTCTCCATCTACAACATTCAAATTTTCCTCCCCAAGTTCTAAAGAGGTTACATAGAATGTTTTTTCAAAGGTAAATATTCCACTAACACCTTTAAGAGTATCATTAGCAACAAACTTTATCCTATTATCACCTGCTTTTTCAAGGTCTTCTTTGAACTTAAATATATTTGGAAAATCAACCGTAAATGTATCCAATATCACTTCACCAAAACCTCTAGGCAAAGTAAAATTAATAGAAACTTCCAAAGCAACCCCTGACTCTCCACCCATATCGACAGAAATTAATTTTTCTATTTCAGATGGTATTTCTTCATTAATCTCTATTTTCGCAGATAGACCACCCTCTCCTTCAGGTATTTTAAATTTAACAGCAAACTTCGTCTGTTCTAATTCTCTATCTGAATTAAAACTAGGAATATTAGGACGTGGTATATCTATTGCAGGAATAGAAGGAGCAATTTTTCCTATACTGACAGGATCTATTTTGATGCCTTTAATGTCAACACTATCCTTATAAAGGATAGAATAATCCCCATTCTCTAAAGCCTGAATAAATTCATCATCTTCCTCAAAATCAAATAATTCCGATAAAAATATTGAATCTGTCGTTCCAATAGGCAGTGATAAATAATCACCTCCTACATTAATCTCTTGATTAATATCTTTGTCTAAATCATATGCATTATCAATACATGATGCTAAATACAATACACACGCAATAGATGCGATTAAAATAGTGAAAAATTTCTTCATATTATCATTTTTTAAGTTACTTCTATAAATATATTAAAATCACCACCCCTCCCCTACTCATTCCTTTCATAGAGATTGCTAATAGATTGGTCTAGTCATTAATTATTCTATTTTTAAAACACGCAGATTTACAAGAACATACACAAATACATCCAATACAACTGACCTTTTAAAAGGCTGTATAATATTACGCAATATTAGTTAAAATTACTAATATATGCAATACACCATAAAGGGAAAGCATAAAAAATATACTGCTCCTAGAAAAACTAGCAACAGTAACAAAAATCGCACAATAATTAAGTTAATTATTGTGTGCTTTAAAACTATATATCGTAACCTAACTCAAGCCTCGCAACCTCACTCATCTTATCGGGCGTCCAAGTAGGCTCAAAGACTAAATTAACAGTGGCCGATTCTACCCCCTCAACGGTCATCACTACATCATGCACTTCTTGTACAATTTCATCAGCAATTGGACAACCGGGAGCAGTTAAAGTCATATGAATAATAACTTCCACAGGTTTTGGAAATTCAATCTCATATATAAGTCCTAGATCCCAAATATTCACGGGTATTTCTGGGTCAAAAACTGTTTCCAGCTTCTCTATTATCATCTCCTTTGTTATATTCGTAGACATCGCTTATATTTTTAAAGTTAGTTATTTGTTTGTTTGTGTCTCAGCAGCAATAGCATACATTTTAATCTGTTTTACCATAGAAAGTAAGCCATTGGAACGAGTTGGAGAAAGGTGCTGAGTTAAACCGATCGAATCAATAAAGCGCATCTCACTTTTAACGATATCAGTTGGCAACTGAGCAGAGAAAACACGAATCAATAAACCGGCTATCCCTTTCGTAATGATTGCATCACTATCTGCCGTAAAATACAATCGCCCCTCTTTAAGTTCTGCGTGAAACCAGACTTTCGATTGACACCCCTTAATTAGATGATCTTCTGTTTTATACTCCTCTGCAACACCCTCTAAATTAGCACCTAATTCAATGAGATAAGCATATTTATCCATCCAATCATCAAAGATCTCAAATTCACCTATAATTTCTTCTTCTATCTCTTCTATTGTTTTCATTCTTCTATTTTTTAATCAATATGAAGCATTTTCCCTATCTTTCGTAGTCCTTCACAAAAAACATCTACTTCTGCTTGCGTATTATACATACCCAAAGAGGCACGCACCATACCTGTTACACCATAATGTTGCATGACTGGTTCTGCACATAATTGTCCTGTACGAACAGCAATACCTAATTTATCTAGTAATATGCCAATATCGGAATGATGAGCATCTCCCAAAGCAAAACAAATCACGGATGATTTATGCGCAGCCTCTCCGAAAAAACGGATTCCAGGGATTTGAGACATCTGCTGCATAGCATACGTCAATACTTGATGCTCATAGACAGCCATCTCTTCCATACCTATTCCTTGTACATACTTTATAGCTTCTCCCAAACCAATAATACCTATAAAGTCAGGCGTTCCAGCTTCAAATTTAAAAGGAAGTTCATTATAAGTCGTCTTTTCAAATCGCACCTCTTGAATCATTTCCCCCCCACCTTGCCAAGGCGGCATCTCATTTAGCAAGGCCTCTTTGCCATAAAGTACACCAATTCCAGTTGGTCCATATATTTTATGTCCTGAAAAAGCTAAGAAATCACAATCCAACTCCTGCACATCAATAGCCAAATGCTGTATAGCTTGTGCCGCATCAACTAAAACCTTCGCTCCTACAGCATGCGCTCGTTCAATAATCGTTTTAACAGGATTAACCGTTCCAAGTACATTAGATACATATACCAGAGTAACTAATTTTACCCGCTCTGTCAATAAATCATCCAAACGGGATAAATCTAGCTCTCCATTGTCCAAAAAAGGAATAACTTTTAACACCGCTCCCTTGCGCTCGCATAACATTTGCCAAGGAACAATATTAGCATGATGCTCCATCTCTGTCACTACGATCTCATCTCCTTCTTGAATAAATCGCTCTCCAAAACTGTAAGCAACTAAGTTGATACTTTCCGTCGTTCCTTTGGTAAAGA
>CAMRAP010000065.1 GCA_947039985.1 uncultured Odoribacter sp. | reverse complement strand
TAAAGATTTGCAGTACTGTCACTCAAGACTAGAGACGGTAGCTCTTTTGGGTTAGTTACTATGGTTGAATTTTCAGTCATAGACTTCATGGTCCACTCTTTACCTTTTAACAAAGCTAGAGAATCTTCTTTACTTGTACAGCTTGCTAGCACTACTAGCAAAGCGAACATCATTAATTTCATTGTTTTCATCGTTTCTTTTATTTATTAAAATTGTGTTGTTGCATATAAATCATAATTATCCATGCCCGTGATTTTTACATCATAAAATTCGCCAATTTCTAGTGCTTGCTCGCTACTAATCAATACCTCTGTATCTACTTCGGGCGAATCGTGTTCGGTGCGACCAATGTAATAGTCTCCCTCTTTGCTATCAATCACTACTCGAACCGTTTGATCGACTAGTGCATTATTCATGTTTTCAGAAATAATGGATTGAATGGCCATTATTCTCTCTGCTCTTTCTGTTTTGACCTCTTCAGGAACATCGTCTTGGTAGTTCTTATCACAATAAGTATCCTCTTCATGTGAATAAGCAAATACGCCTAGACGCTCAAATTTCATCTCTTGAACAAATTCGCAAAGTTCTTCAAAATCTTCCTCTGTTTCGCCTGGATGCCCTGTCATCAAAGTGGTACGAAGATAAATGCCTGGTACCTCTTGACGGATTTTACGAATAATATCTATAGTTTGTTGCTTTGTTGTACTTCTGCGCATTAATTTTAGCATATGATCGCTACAATGTTGCAAAGCAATATCCAAATATTTACATACATTGGAGCGTTCTCGCATGACAGTTAACAGCTCTTCTGGAAATCCAGTAGGATAAGCGTAGTGTAATTTAATCCATTCCAAGCCTTCAATATCAGCCATGCGATCGATCAATTCTGCTAAGCGATTTTTGCCATACAGATCAATCCCGTAATAGGTTAAATCTTGAGCAACCACTAGTATCTCTTTGACACCTCCTTTTACCAACTCTCTACACTCGTCTAATAGTTCATCAATATCACAGGATTTATGTTTTCCAGTCATGATTGGAATAGCACAATAGGAGCAGTTGCGGTTGCATCCTTCTGAAATTTTCAAATAAGCATAATGAGCAGGAGTGGTTAATATGCGCTTGTTCCGAATCTCATTATTATAAGTCTCGCCTAATTTCTCGAGCACTTTAGCCCAATCAAATTTACCAAAGAAAGCGTCCACTTCGGGTATCATCTCTTCTAGTGACGATTGATAACGTTGTGATAAGCAGCCAAATACATAGACCTGCTCCACTTCCTTATTCTTCTTCCGCTCCACTTGTTCTAAGATGGTATTCACAGACTCCTCTTTAGCATCGCCAATGAAGCCGCAGGTGTTTATAATGACAACCTCTGCATCAGAATTCTCGACATCTATTTCTGTTTGATAACCAGCTGCATCTAATTGCTTTAGCATCTTTTCTGTATCGACCAGATTCTTCGAACAGCCTAAACTTATTATATTTACTTTTCTCATCAATAATTTTATAAACGATTAGAAGCTACAAAGGTACTAAAAATCGCTACCTTTGCCCTATATTTTATAAAATCATGAATACAGCAGAAACATTACAGTGCCTACCCACCTCTGCAAAAGAGGTGAAGGAGAGAGGTTGGGAATATCTTGACGTTATCTTATTTTCAGGAGATGCATACGTCGACCATCCATCGTTTGGGGTGGCAGTTATCGGTAGAGTATTGGAATCGCTGAATCTAAAAGTAGCCATTGTGCCTCAGCCGAATTGGCAAGATGACTTACGAGATTTTAAAAAGCTGGGTTGTCCACGCTTGTTTTTTGGTATTGCTGCTGGTTCAATGGATTCAATGGTTAATCACTACACGGCTGCTAAACGTCGTCGATCGGATGATCCATATACGCCTAGCGGACGAGCGGGTGCACGTCCAGATATGCCTACGATTGTATATGCTCAGATTTTAAAGCAAATATATCCAGATACACCTGTTGTGATAGGCGGTATTGAGGCGTCTTTACGCCGACTGACTCATTACGATTATTGGAAGGATAAACTGCAACCGTCCATTTTGTTGGATAGTGGTGCAGATATGTTGGTTTATGGCATGGGTGAAAAACCGATGGCTGATATTTGTAATATGCTGAAAAGAGGTATTCCTTTCCACAGTCTAACGAATATACCTCAAACTGTTATCGTTAGAGAGCAAGATGAGAAGATAGCGACAAATAAAAAGTGGGAGACGATTCAACTTTACTCGCACGAGGAGTGTTTGTCTAACAAGAAGAAACATGCGGAGAATTTTAGATATATTGAAGAGGAATCGAATAGTGTCACAGCAGCCAAATTGATACAGCACGTGGGTAAACAACAAATTGTGGTTAATCCTGCTTATCCCCCTTTAAGCACAAAGGAGTTGGATGCTATTTATGCGCTTCCGTACACTCGTCAACCGCATCCTCGTTATAAAGGCAAGGAGATTCCTGCCTATAATATGATTCGCCACTCGGTGACACTGCATAGAGGTTGTTTTGGAGGTTGTGCATTTTGTACGATTTCTGCCCATCAAGGTAAGTTTATAAGCTCTCGTTCCAAGCAATCTATTCTGCAAGAACTGGATAAAATAGCTGTAATGCCTGATTTTAAGGGAACGATAAGTGATCTTGGAGGACCTTCAGCCAATATGTATAATATGGGAGGTAAGGATTTTGAACTTTGTCGTTCATGTAAGCGTCCCTCTTGTGCTCATCCGACGATCTGCAAAAATTTGGATACAGATCATTCCTCTTTATTGGATATCTATCAAACAGCTCGTCAACATCCAAAGGTCAAGCATTGTTTTGTTGGTTCTGGCGTTCGTTATGATTTGTGTTTAAATAATAGTGGCGACAAGCACGTAGACCAAGTGAATAAGCAATATTTGGAGACACTTATCCGTCATCATGTTTCAGGTCGTTTTAAAGTGGCACCCGAACATTCGGTGGATCATGTACTTGAAATGATGCGCAAGCCAGCTTTCAGTTTATTCGAGCGATTAAAGCAGCAGTTCGATGAGATCAACCAAAAGCATCAATTAAATCAACAGATCGTTCCTTATTTCATCTCCTCTCATCCGAGTTGTCAGGTGGAGGATATGGCAGAATTAGCTGTAGCCACAAAGGAGCTAGATTTCCACCTAGAGCAGGTGCAGGATTTTACGCCAAGCCCTATGACAGTGGCAACCACGATATATTATACGGGCTATCATCCTTATTCTCTTGAGCCAGTACGGACAGTGAAATCTGAAAGGGATAAAAAACAGCAGAATATATTATTCTTTTGGTATAAGAAAGAATTTAAGGAACAAATCATCGACATCTTGAGAAAGATTCGTCGGGCAGATCTTATTCCTAAGTTGTACGATAGAAATAAGGGGTAATATATATGTACTAGACCTGTACTTTATCTACATTTATTCCTTTGAAAAAGTGTAAGCGACAACACTTTTTCAAAGGAATAAATGTAATTGTACGTATGCTGATCAAGTATTGCTTAGTTCTTCACTACGTCGATAAAGCGCAGCAGTAGCTAAAAAACTAGGGATGGTGCATATCATAATCCATACAAAAAAGGATTGATAGCCAATAATCTCTTCAATCCAGCCCGAGATCATACTGGGGAGCATCATACCTAAAGCCATAAAGCCTGTGCAGATGGCGTAATGTGCCGTTTGGTGTTTGCCAGCACAGAATAGCATCATAAAATAGGCTAGGGAGGTGAATCCAAAGCCATAACCCAGCTGTTCGATGGCTACGCATCCCGAGATGATGGAAATGTTTTCAGGGCGTGCAAAAGCGAGGTAGAGGTAAACAAGATTAGGGATATTCATAGCTGCAGTCATGGCCCATAGACAGGCTTTTAATCCTTTGCGTGCCAATACGATTCCGCCCATGATTCCTCCGATGGTTAATGCAATCATTCCAATTGTTCCGTAGATAAACCCCACCTCTGAGGTGCTTAATCCCAAACCACCGACCTCGGACGGATCCAATAGAAAAGGAGAGGTCATTTTTCCCAATTGCGACTCTGCAAAACGGTAGAGTAAAATAAAAGAGAGGGCTGTAAGGATACCCTTCTTTTTGAAAAAAGAGCTGAATGTTTTTAGAAACTCACTCACTATCATTGGGGGAGTGGGCTGCTCTGTGACAGCAGTATTGTCTTTGATGGGGCGAGGGAGTAGGAAATGATGGTATATAAACAACACTATAAATAGAGCCGTTAGGGCAAAAAAAGTAATCGACCACGCCCGAGAGATGGCAAGCATTTCGCTGACTTGAGCAGAATACTGTTTCTCTAACCAACCAGCTAGCATCACCACAACGCCTTGACCAACAATCACAGCTAGGCGATAGAAAGTGTTGCGGATTCCAACAAAATACGCCTGCTTCTTATCGTCCAAACCGAGCATATAAAAACCGTCGGCAGCAATATCATGCGTAGCCGAGCAAAAGGCTAGCAGCCACATAAAAGCCAAGCAATAGCGAAAGGCAGGTGCTCCCCAAATACTCATGGCGATGCCTCCTAAACCAATACCAATGGCAATTTGCATGGCAATAATCCACCAACGTTTGGTTTTAAACAACTCCACCAAGGGACTCCACAAGGGTTTAATGACCCAGGGTAAATACAGTCCACTGGTGTAAAAAGCGATATCGGTATTCGACAGTCCAAATCGTTTGAACATAATCACCGCCACAGACATCACGATAACGTAAGGCATTCCTTGTGCAAAATAGAGAGATGGAACCCAAGTCCAAGGCGATTTCTGAGGGGTATTGTTCATCTTAGTATAGTTTTACGAGTTCACTGCCTTTAAAATAGTGTAGCAGAATTTCTTTATAGCTGTAGCCTTTGGCACCCATAACGGCGGCTCCGATTTGGCATAGCCCAACGCCATGTCCCCAACCAGCACCGTGAAATACAAACTTATCGCCCTCGCCGTCAAGTACTTTGTCCACCACGAAAGCTGAACTATACAGATGGGATGCTGAAAAGGCTTTGCGAATCACTAGCTCCTTGCCTATAATCATACTGCGTAGACTACCTATGATTTTTATGCGTATCAATCGACCCGAAACGCCCCGTTCAAGGGGAATGATATCGCTTATCGTTCCAAAATCTATATCGATTTTCTCTTTGACCAAGGCAGATAATTGTTCTGTTGTATACACCTCCTGCCAACGGAAAAAATGCTGTGTTTCCAGATCATAGTCATTCAACACCTCCGACAAAATGCTTGAATCCGTTGTATTACAAAAGGTCGGGGGTGAGGATAGAATCCATTTCCTTGCCTCCTCCTCTTGGCTTAAATCTCCCGTCTCTAAATCTGTTTCACTATCCACCACCTTATCCAAATAAGGGTGTACGATAGCTTCCCAAGTATGCTCAAACTTCTCCGTCACCCCTCCGCAGCATTTATAAAATCGGGCATCGCATATTTGTTGATTGAACATCAACACTTCGCCAGTGGTGGCTTCCATAGCTTGCTGTACCCTTGGGGTATAGGCTTTACTAATCCCTTGATAACGTTGACAATGATCGTCGGCACAGACATCAAAATGGGAGTGATCCTCTCGGTCGTACCAGCGGATATATTCCTGCTCGGTGTGATGGCAAGAGTTGTAATCCGGGCTAATCCTCTTTGCCTTTTCCTGTTGAGCCAATAGCCAACTGCGAGAGATAACCGCATGTGCTTTCAAGAATTCAAACGAAGAACTTGCTTTCATCTCTGACGAAATAACGCTCAACAGATACTCCTCAATGGGTAGTATATTGATGGCGGTTAAATGCTCATTCTCGTCTATAATCTTTAGATCGCCCTTGAATTTCTGCTCCTCTTTGCGCTCCCAATGGAACTGAATACCGATCACCACATCGGTCAAATCAAAATCATTCTCCTCGAAATTCTCTGCTTGAAAGCTCAGTGGCAGCTCCACCTCTTGCGAAGCGGTTGCGTTTTCTAGCCTATATTTGTTGTCCATCTTGCTGATGGAGTATTCGCCACTATAGGCTTGCCCCTTGTGGTGATAAATTCCATTTAATCGAAAATGGATGAGGGGAGAAAACAGTATCCCAACCTCTATTTGATGAGGGGCGTTTGTCATGGCTTCAAATTTTTCAGTTTGTCAATGATATACTGCTCACTTTCTGCCGTGATTGTCACTTGACTAAATAGGTCAGCGAGTAGGGGAGCCGTGTATCTCTTATAATCTTCTTGGCGTGGGGCAATAATCAAACCTGCCATATCCACACAGCCGGGACTGAAAAGTATCTTCTCTTCCCCCTCGGCAAAAAACTGGCGAGGGCGTTGCTGTTTGCGTGGAAAAATGGCTACTGTCCACTGTTTTCCTTCACACCAAGCCAATATATTCATCATGGGTTCATCCGTAAATGGGGTAGCCTCTCCGATCATTTGTTGAATACTTTCGAATGAATTGAGCAATTCTTCCATCTTCGACGATTGCAGAATAAACACCGTTCGCAAATAGTTTTTCAGGGTGAATATATCCACTCCATTCGAGCAGATTTCTTCTTTCAGTTCCGCCTGTTTTACATCATCTTCCACTGGCATCAAGTGGCGAGGCACTAGCTGAAAGTGAAAATGTGTAGGTAGCGAGGCACCACAACTGGCTCCATTATAGAAAGCGGTATACTCTTGAAAGTCAAATGCTAGATTGAGTAAATCCTTGAAATGACCAGTTATCCGTTGAGGGGTATGCCTATTACTAGGCACGGTGAAATGACGCTTAAATATAGGATATGGATTTACAAAGATATGATACTTTTCACCGTATGCCACACCGCTTTGTCCCTTGGGATGATTCTCCGAGCATAGAAAACAAGGGCGACTATCCAAAGTGGCTTGATCTGTTTTGGCATTTGTCGAAATCATACGTGCTGGATTATGTTGTAGCTGTATGGCGTAATGCTCGCATGGAACCTCCTTATAAACAAGCTCCTCTAATCCCTCAAAGTTTTGTTTTGCCAACTGAAACTCCTGCATCTGCTGAGTGTGTAAGCCTAATAAATCCTTATCGTTTATCATTTGAAATCTTTTGTATGCTTTGTTATTCGGGCTTGTAGTTCCAAGGTCCGTATTTTGTCTTTATAGAAATTATAGGTATTCAGCTTGTTAATCTCCAAGGCTGCATCGGAATTGCCTTCCCAACGACGACAGAGATAAAGCGGTGTGTATATTCTGCCTATGCGATAATTTCGCAAAATGGCAAGCACCGTAGCATAATCCTCGCCATAGCTAACATTGGGTAATCTTATTTCACGGAGAGTAGGGGTGTAGAAAGCACGAGGAGCACCCAAGCCATTAATCCGTAGGGCATTGTTTCGTCCGTTTTCTGGTGTCCATTCCTGGTGGTCAATGATTCCCGGTGGAATACTTTCCAATTTGAAATTCACCATTTCATAGCTTCCAATCACCATCGCACACCTCTCTTTGTAGAAAGTATCTACAATGGTTTGCAGCACCGTTTCGCTATTGTATAAATCGTCACTATCTAATTGTATGGCAAACTTTCCACAGAGCGGATGATGAACTGCTTCCGTCCAACAGCCTCCAATCTGTAAATCGTGTGATGCTGGTATATGGTGGATCAGATTGGGATATTGTTCACTGATGGCCTGCAATGCTTCTGTTGTTCCATCGGTGGAATGATTATCAACGACAATCACATTAAACGGGAATCTAGCTTCTTGTTTCGTTGCTGACAATACAGCCTCTACAATTGTATTCACCCTATTTCTAACAGGAATGATAACCGATGCTTCCACAGGAAACGATTCGAGTGCTAAATCTATATCCTTAAATTGAGGAGGAAGCCAAGCGCCCACAACTTGCAGATGTGCTGTACACACTCTTTCCATCTCCAATTGCACCTCTCGGTTGCGTGGGTTGACATAATCGAATTGCTTTTCGCCCGACACTCTGTTGTCTATCTCTTCCACCGTGTATAAGGCTTCGGGGAGGTGTAGGATTTCTCCTAATCGGGACAATCGCAATCGCAAATCATATAGCGCAGCATACTCATAGTCTGCATCCATTTCCGAAACAGCCGTTTGAAAAGCCTTTGTATTATAAAGCACAAGCGCCCCAAAATCAAAATCATCTCGCAAGCTACCTGCTTGATACTCTATCGTAGGCTTAGAACTTCTTGTATTGCCTAGAGTCGTGAAATAATCGCTATACACCATCACCGCACCACTCATTCGAGCCACTTGCATCATGCGCTCAATGGCATAAGGGGACAGTTGAAGTTCGGTGTTTGAATTAAATAGTAGTGTATATTCTGAATGCTCTTGTTTGGCAATCTCTCGCAAGGACATGGTGCTTGCAAGGCTTGTTAATATTGTGATTTTAGGAATCATGCACATCTCTTTTATTTTTCTCGACTCGTTAATTAGTTGTTACTCATTTTGTTTGAAGTAGTTCTATCATTTTTGTTGAAGAGTCGATCATAGACGCAATGTGTTTTTTGTTTGTGCTATGTTTCGAATCCTTTTGACTACTCTCTTTCAGTTGTTCCTCTAGTTTTGCACGATGCTTATTGACTAGAGTTAAAATGGTATTCCCATCTTTATCTTTTACGTTTGGATCAGCTCCTTTATCTAGTA
>CAMRAP010000064.1 GCA_947039985.1 uncultured Odoribacter sp. | reverse complement strand
TCTAAATTCAAACCTGCTCTCAATTCACCACGCCCGAAGCTATTTAAAACAGCACTTTTCCAAATAGCATAATAATCATTATTTATTTTTTCAAATAACTCTTTCAATCCTTTGCCCTGCCTTTCCGCCTCTAAAAACAGCAAACGCACATCCACTAAAGTAATTTTATCACCATAACAGACTTGAATTTCTTCCCCCATTTCTTGATACATTTGGATGATAAAAGCTATCAATTCAGAGATTGAATGATTTTTCAAACGATCTTTATTATACCCACACCACTTATCCATAAAAGTCTGCATAGCCTCTTCCCTCAACTGCTCTTGATTCGTAAAATAATGGTATAGCAAACCTCTAGCCATCCCCGTTGCTTCTTGAATATCTGAAACAGACACTCCATTATAACCTTTCTGAAACATCAAACCTAGAGTTTGTTGAAGTATTAAATCTCGTGTTTTAATTTTTTCCATTGTTGGACGTATTAGATAGAATTTTGTAGAAAATAAACTACTGAACAATTGTTCATCAAATATACAAATAGAAATTAATATTCCAAGAATATAGAGCCTGTTTTTGTATTTGCACAAAAAACAAGCCACAAAGAAAGGAAATATAGTTTATTTTTTATAATCTTGTACCCCATAAATAAATAACATACTATAATGAAAAAAATTATCAACTCACCGAAAGCACCAAAAGCAATCGGACCTTACAGTCAAGCAATCGAAGCGAATGGAACACTTTATGTTAGCGGTCAAATTCCTATCGACGCTACCATTGGTAAATTTGTAGAAGGTGGCATCAAAGAGCAAGCTGAACAAGTGTTGAAAAATGTTGGATATATTCTAGAAGAAGCTGGATATAGCTATGGAGATGTCGTTAAAACAACTTGCCTACTTAGTGATATCGCAAATTTTGCTGCCATGAACGAGGTATATGCAAGCTACTTCACACAAGATTGTCCTGCACGTGCAGCTTTTGCCGTAAGAGATCTTCCTCTTGGTGCACTTGTTGAAATCGAAGTGATTGCTGTCAAATAATTTAGAATGAGGAAAGCATATAAATTACTTTCCTCATTTTTTTGAAACGATTTCATACAATTTCTCACCACCTCTTCCCCATTATCTATACGCGACTCTGCATTTGTCGTCTATAATCAATAATTTGAGGCATATTATCTTTAGCCCAACCAATCAACGAAGCTACATGTGGCAAAAGCGTAAAAGCCCTCTCCGTTAGCTTATACTCCACTTTGGGAGGTACACAAGCATAAACTTCTCGGGTTACAAGTCCATCTTCCTCTAAACTACGAAGTGTCACTGTAAGCATCTTCTGTGAGATGTCAGGTATATTACGTTGTAGCTCTTTAAAACGCATAACCTCACTCTGCTGAAGGGTACATAAAGTGAGAATAGACCATTTGTCACCAACACGACTTAATATGTTCCGAATAGGACAATTGGGGTATAGTTCATCTAAAATTTTAACTTTACTCATAGCTATTATCTTTTCAATAGCTTACAAAGGTAACTAAAGTTACAATATACAGTAATCCTGAAAATCAAAATAGTACAATATACTTTTCTTTCTATTTTTTCAATCTATAAAATCCTAATAATCAATAATAGTAACCTTGAGGTAAGTAAGTGACATACACGTATCTACTTGTTTTTAAACAGCTTAGCGCTTATGTTTGTACCGTAAATATTTAAAAACACGATTTGTATGAAAAAATTATTTGTAGTATTAGTATCACTTTGTATTGTCACAACAACATTTGGTCAAAAAACAAAAGAGACCATTCTATTAGAAAAACGAAGTGAAGAATTCAGGGATGAGATTATTAAAATCTCTGACAATGTCTATGTCGCATCTGGTTATGATGCATCTAACATCACTATGATTGAAGGCGAAGATGGTATTATCTTGATTGATGCAGGAATGATACCTGCCATTACCTCTCAAATCTATAAAGATTTCAGGAGAATCACTCAGAAACCAATCAAAGGGATAATTATAACTCACGGTCATGGAGATCACACCAATGGGATATCGCCATTTCTAGGTGACGAGGGAGTTCAAATTTGGGCAGCAGAGAACTTCGGATCTGAAAATAACTTCAGCAAAGAGGGAGGCTTTATAAACCCGCGTCAACATCACCAATCTGGAATGAAACTCTCTCCTGATAAACGTATAAATAATGGCATTGCACCAAGTGTCTATCCAGGTGGTTCATTTAAAAAGAGCCAATTATCTTCAAATGGCCATCTCTTTATTCCCTTCGATAAGAATAAAATCACCAATTTTGTCACCAAACAAGTAGAAACAATAACAATTGCTGGAATTACCCTCGAACTGCATCGTGCTGATGGTGAAACTTCTGATCACCTTGTTGTATGGTATCCAGCCAAAGGCATCCTCTTCCCCGGAGATTTATACTACAAATCATTTCCGAATCTATACGCCATCCGTGGAACAGCCTATCGCGATGTAAACAAATGGATTGAATCGCTCGATATGATGCTAACATTCGATGCTAAAACCATGGCACAAGGACATACACGTCCTATTGTTGGTGCATCGAATGTAAAAACGGCTTTAACTAATTATCGTGATGCCATTGCTCATGTATTCAATACAACTATCGAAGGGATGAATAAAGGACTTACTCCAGATGAGTTAGTAGAATATGTGAGCCTTCCCGAACATCTTAAAAATGATCCAAATCTAGTGCAATATTATGGTCGTATAGAGTGGGCTGTACGCAATATTTATAATGGCTATTTAGGTTGGTTTGATGGCAATCCTACAAATCTACGCCCACTCTCACCCAAGCAGGAAGCAGAGGAGATGGCAGAGCTATTAGGTGGTGTTGAGGAAATCGAAAAAATAGCACGTAAGGCACTCAAAGAGAAAAAGTGTCAATGGGCAGCAGAACTTTCAGATAGACTTCTTGCTATTGATAACACAAATATGAGTTACCGAGAGTTAAAGGCTACAGCATTAGAGCAATTAGCACTCCATGTCGAAACTGCAATTGCACGAAACTATTATAACTCTGTTGCACAAGATTTAAGAAAAGAATAAGGCTATTTGTCCGCTGTCTTGAGGTGGTGCGAGTGGTGGTGCATTGGATTAAATTCGGACAAAACGGAGGATAAATAAGAGAGTGGGATAAGTTCCAAGCTCGCAGGGAGTCTAGTTAAGAACAGATCGTTTAACACCAGATCTCAGTGATAGTCCAGACAACGCTAAACAAAGAATTGTTGATTAAGCATAAACTTTACTCAGGGCTATTATTTTTTTTAAACTCATGCAAGAAGCTTATTCTAAGCGAACTTTTTTTAAAGGAGAGCTTGAATAAAGTTATTCTAATAGAAAAGCAAATGCAATGAGACTAAAGTAAGTTGCTTTTTGCACATTGCTAAATGCTATGAGAAAAAAGTAACCTTATTTTAGTAGGAAAGCAAATGCAATGGGACTAAAGTAACCTTATTCTAGTCCCATTCTAAATGGAATAGTGAAAAAGTAACTTTTTTGTGCTTGCAATTAAAAATTAAGAGTTATGAATGATGAAGACAACAAGATTAAGTATCCAGAAATTGACCTTCGAAAAAGATTACTGTCATTTCACTACCTTGCAAAACTAAGCCGCAAGGCTAAAGTGGAGAAATTTAGTCCCACGACGTACAACTAAATATAATTTATGATGGAGATACAAGAACGGTTTATCCCTAGAGAGGATATTCTATCTAAACAATTTAGTGTATCGTTTATTTTGTATTCTGCTTTTTTTGTGTAATTTTGATACTGAGATAGAGGTTTAAATAGGATTTCATAAAACACTTTAAAGATTAAAATCACAAAACCATTTGTATCTTTTCTTCAGTTTCACACTAAACAAAACAGCGCATGGACATTCAGAAATATATAAAGCAAGCATTAGTCGTATTCAAAGTAACACCACTTGAGTTATTATTTGGAGTCTGTGCTTTTATCTGGTATATACTCTCAGAACAAACGGATGTATTCATTATTCGTAAGTTTTGGGAAACATTTATATTGGGAGAGATATTCATATATAGTTGCAACTATTTCAGTCGCTCAAAAATAGCTCATACTGTATTATACTCCTTATCTCCCCTATTATTTGGAGGTCTGGTGTGGATTGATCAAGTATTTTCCATCGACCTTGTTTCATTGAATAGCACTTTAATTTTTGCTACTCTACTTTTTAGCTATAATTGGTTTAGAGACAATAGAACATACGCAATCAATGCCCTCAATATCGGTAGCTCCGTAGCTCTCGCAAGTTTATTAAGCTTATCCGTATTTCTTATTGTTATAGGCACATATTACTCCATCACTTCCATTTTTGAATTGAAATTCAATCGAGACTTTTATGAACATATAGGAGCAGTATGCTATTTTATGATACTTCCTTTTTTCTTTCTATTTCTACGCCTGCAACAAAAAGGAAATCTCGAAGTGATAACCGTAAGCAAATCGCACCCAATCTCTATATTCATCAATTACATACTATCGCCAGCCATTATCATCTATACAGCCATATTATACATCTATTTGTGTCAGATTATAATACAATGGACTCTCCCGAAAGGATCTCTTGCCATGATGGTATTTACCCTGAACATAAGCGTTTTAGTGGCAGAACTCATTCGTTCGACCCTTCCTAGTAATATGTTGCTGATAAATCGCTATTTCCGTTATTTTCATCTGTTAGTTGTTCCTTTACTATTTCTATTCTGGGTAGCCGTATATCAACGAATCAGTTATTATAGTTTTACGGAGAATAGAATTTATTTGATTCTTGCAGGTATTGCGATGACTTGGTTTGTCGCTAGTCATTACAACAAACGAACATATCGGTTTTTATATCTAGCCATACTTACAGTAAGTCTTTTTATTTTGACAACTTTTATACCGGGTATAACAGCCAAAGAGATGGCAGAGAAATGGTATCAACCCACAGAATATAGCACAAAGAATCCCAAAAGAAAAAGAGGAGAGATTATACTACACCTAAAAGGAGAGCATTCCATTCAAGGAATGAATAAACTAAAATCGGCTGATTACACAAGAAAGGACAGCATACTATCTGTCTCTTACAAAGGCGAGAAGTTTAATATAAATATCAAAAGATACCTTGAACAGAAGTTAAAAGAACATCATATTGATATCAAAGAGAACATTGACTTAGATAGATATTATAACTCAAAAGATATTTTGAATACAGGTTTTGGACGTATAGAAATAGGATCAGATGCTATTATTATACTTGATAACATTGAGCTCTTATTCCCCGATAGGGGAAAAGAAGATTATGAAATACAAGGTGTCAAAATTAAATCCCTACTAAGCAAATAGTATTTCGTATGTCCTCAAAATTTCATCATTTTTCGAACTCCGTAGTAGATATTTCTCTGCCTCAAAAGTTCACCTATCCTTTCTACTACACTCCACATCTATTGTGTACGCTGGCAACAGAGAAAGTACAGGAATATCTACATGCGCAATTCAGTTGGAAGGATGAATTAAATCAGGGAAAGATGTTTGGTGTATTGATCGTTCAAAACACCATTGGAGAAATTGGCTTTCTGGCAGCTTTTTCGGGTATCTTAGCAGGCAACAACGCTCACTCGTATTTTGTTCCCCCTGTTTATGACCTTCAACAACAAGAAGGTTTTTTTCAGGCAGAAGAGAGAGAGATTTCAGCCATAAATACTGACATAAAAGCATTAGAAAATGAGCAGGAATATCTCTCTTGTCAGCAAGAACTACAAACAAAACAAGCAATTGCCAAACAAACCCTAGAAAAAGCCAAAGAGCAATTAAAAGCAGACAAGGCAATTCGAACACAACAGCGGAACAGTTATCTTTCCACCTGTGATCAAGCAGCGCTAATCAAAGAAAGCCAGCATCAAAAAGCAGAATTCAAGCGATTAAAGCAAAATTGGGAGAATCAGATGGCTACAATTGAAGCAAAATTAGAAATATTTCAGTGCAAGATCAATGCATTGAAAACAGAGCGAAAACAGCGCTCTGCCCTATTGCAACAGAAATTATTTGAACACTTCTGTTTTCTGAATGCTAAGGGAGAATCAAAAAATCTTTGTGAAATCTTTGAACAAACTGCCAAACAAATTCCTCCAGCAGGCTCTGGCGAATGTGCAGCTCCTAAGCTATTGCAATATGCATATCAAAACAAACTGACGCCTATGGCTATGGCTGAATTTTGGTGGGGCGAATCTCCCCAAACAGAAATTCGCCACCATGGCTATTACTACCCCTCTTGCAGAGAAAAGTGTGAGTCTATTTTAAATTATATGCTACAAGGATTAGAGGTGGAAGAGAATCCTTTAGAACATTCGACAAACAATACTCACAAGCTAGAAATCCTATTTGAAGATGAATACCTCGTAGCGATAAATAAGCCATCAGGAATGCTCTCTGTTCCAGGAAAATCCAACCAGATATCAGTCTATCAACTGGTAAGGATGACTTATCCAGCTGCCACCGGCCCTATGATTGTTCATCGGCTAGATATGGCAACATCAGGTATTTTACTGATCACCAAAACAAAAGAGGTGCATAAACAGTTGCAAATACAGTTTAAAAATCACACGATAAAGAAACGTTATATAGCTATATTGGATGGCGTATTGAGTAGCGACAGTGGTCGAATTTCTCTCCCACTTTGCCCTAATCCCAACGATCGACCACGACAAATGGTCAGCTATGAATGTGGCAAAAATGCGATCACTGAATATGAAGTTATTGAACAAATATCAGCAGGCACTCACAAACGT
The DNA here is from genome assembly GCA_947039985.1 of uncultured Odoribacter sp. Lineage (GTDB taxonomy): Bacteria > Bacteroidota > Bacteroidia > Bacteroidales > Marinifilaceae > Odoribacter. The sequence goes on along the minus strand of CAMRAP010000064.1, from coordinate 1,868 downwards.
ACACGCATTGCTTTTAATCTTTTAACTGGCAGGACTCATCAACTCCGAGTACATTCCGCCCACCCCAAAGGATTAAACACTCCCATTTTGGGCGATGAACTGTATGGTCAAAAATCCGATAGACTATATCTACACGCTGAGATGCTGGAGTTTCAACACCCCATTAGTAAGCAAATCATACAGATTGAAAAAAGGGGCGAATTTTAAATTCAGCATCCGACAAAATCTCCCTACATAAAAAACATCAATACCAACTGAGCCACGATCAATCGAAAAAACATAGAAAGTGGATATACCGTTGCATAAGACACCACTGAATTTTCATCATCCTCAGTTGGATTAACACTATTCAATGCCATCGGATTAGTCATACTCCCACAAAGCATTCCTGTCAAAGAAGCAAAATCAATTTTCACAAACTTAAATGCAAGTATAGCCACAATAATGACTGGAACAAAAGTAATGGCAAAGCCTAAACCCAACCAAAGTAAACCCTCTGTACGAAAGACTGTCTCAAAAAAATGTTCACCAGCTTTCAAGCCGATACAAGCCAAATAAATAGACATTCCCAATCCCCGTAGCATCAAATTTGCACTCCGTGTTGTATAAGTAACCAAATGAAAACGTGGACCAAATGCACCCATTAAAATCCCAACAATAATAGGACCTCCAGCAAGTCCCAATTTAACTGGAAAACTAACACCTGGAATAGCAAAAGGTATTGAACCCAAAGCAAGCCCCAAAACAATGCCCACAAAAACAGAAATCAAATTAGGTTCTTTTAATCTGACAACACGATTTCCTAATACCTTCTCAACATTACTAATTGCTGCAGACTCTCCCACGATTGTCAATCGATCTCCCAATTGCAAAATCAAATCAGGTGTTGCAAGCAACTGTACTCCAGCCCTGTGAATACGAGTTATATTTATCCCATAATGGTTTCTTAATCTCAAAGCACCTAATTTCTTACCATTAATTTCAGCACGAGTAACCACTATAATTTGAGACATCAATTGACTATCAATTGCATTCCAATCAATATCGTTTTTATTCCAATCCACATTTTCTTCCTCTCCAAACAAAATCTTCATAGCCTCTTCATCAATCTCATTGGTAATAACTAAAAGATGATCTCCTTTTTCTAGAATCGTGTCAGAAGTCGGTATAAATACCCGACCATCTCTCCACAAACGTGAAACAACAAAACGTGAAATAGATAACTGAGCAATCTCTCGTAAGTTCTTTCCATATATACCCGGATTGCTCACTTCAAATCCAGCAACAAACGTTTTTTTGTTTTTATTTTCAGAATTAGTACTGGTTGCAGCATACTTGGGAAGCATCTTCTTCAATACGATCATAGCCAATATAACGCCCATAACACCCAATGGATAGGTAATAGCACATCCTAATGCAGGATTCCCCGTTTCAACAGACATCTGCTTTAAAGTCTGTAAAGCGGCTCCTAAAGCAGGCGTATTTGTAGTTGCTCCACACATAATCCCAACCATATCAGGCAAGGAAACATCCGTTACATAGTGAAATAGCAATGTCATCAATGTTCCTAATAAAATAACTGCCAAAGCCAATATATTCAAAATGATCCCTCCTTTTCGGAAAGAACCAAAGAAACCAGGTCCAACTTGTAAACCTAAGGCATAAACAAATATAATCAAACCAAAACTCTCTGCATAACTGAGCATCTGAGCATCTATAGAAAGACCTATATGCCCAGCAATAATTCCAGCAAAAAACACAAATGTCACCCCCAAGGAGACTCCCCTAATTTTTATCTTCCCCACTATCAAACCGATAGCAGAAATAAGGGCAGTAACAACAACTGCCTGCACAACAGTATGCTCAAC
>CAMRAP010000063.1 GCA_947039985.1 uncultured Odoribacter sp. | reverse complement strand
GCGAAAGTTGTGTATTTGTGATATTCGTCCAATGTTAAGAAAGTCTGACGGCAAGCAATTTGGGTACGGTATCATAACGAAATCCATAGGAAGTGGCAAGGAAAGCCGATTTACCATTATGAATCCAGTTTATCGAAAACTGCCAGTGGAGAAGGGGGATATTGTCTACTGCAAAAGCTATGAGAGGCAAGGGCAGTATTTCGAATTGACGGCTTACGACAAAATCCTGTAAGAGAGGAGTGTGAATTATGATTAAAAGAACTACAAAAGAAAGTATAAAAGAATATGATGCGAATGGGTGCCTAATCAAAGAAATCGTCACAGAGACCCAAGAGGATGATGACACTATATATCTTTGTGGGGAATCCTTAAGCATGGATTCCAGTTGTTCAAGACCAACACAAATTTAAGATAATCATGAAACTACAGTTTTATAACAAGAAGGCGGTGTGAATTTGGAAGAAACCGATCATTGCAATGGTTGCGGAGGTTCACTCGATGAGTGGGACTTACAAGGGAATTTTATGATACATACGACGGTGGGATATGGTAGCAAGTTTGATTTGAGCAAAGTACACTTACGATTATGTTGCAAGTGTTTCGATGGGCTAATCAATCAATGTGTAATCTCTCCAATATGCGATGAAGGGAATTAGAGTAGACTATTATGAATAAATCAGATATAAACACCTTGCTTTCAAATGCGTTAAAACAAGCTAAGAAGATGGACGCTGGTTATATGTATGGGAATTGCGTTTCAATCGTTATGACCAGGGATGTCTATTCAGAGGTTTTGCGCTATGGATACGAAAGAAAATTTCCTTACCCAGTGTATACCATTGAAGTAGTTAAGGACGTTCAAACACTATGTTTCCCTGCATTTAGTTTAGAAGAGGGAGATCACCTTCCTGATGTACAGATAGGGGATTATTTTATCCTTGATGCAGATGTCAATCTTAGTTGTTCAGATATAGACATGGCTTTTGAAGAAACGGGGTTTGTGGCTCTTAATTATAATCAACAGAAAAAGCGTGTACTTAGGTTGCAACCAGAGTTTGAGCTATCTCCTGAGTTTGAGGCATTTATCCAACAATTTCGACGAAAATAAATAGGTGGGTTTAAGAATGGTGTTTATATACCGTTCTTTTTTTATTATCCAAACACAAAAAATGAAAGTTGAGGACACAAATGAGTAGTGTAACAATTCAAAGCGAATATACAACCAAACATCCCATTACCATGATTGGTGCTGAGGCGGGCATCTGCTGGGGTGCAGATGTTTCTGATAAGGAAAAGAATTATAAGAGAGGAGTTGAGTGTTTAGAAAATGACCACGGTAGAACGCTAGAATTTCCCGATGTCTACATGATTCTCAATGGATATTCTGCCAGAGTAATTCGTGAGTGGTACACACATATTGGTGGAGCTCCAACACGATTGCAGGAAAGTACAAGGTATATAGACTATGGCGCTGGATTCCTGTATGTAACACCTCCAAGTATTGCAAAATCAGATGTGGCGCAAAGTGTTTATGACCGCATTATGGCTGGGATTAGGGAAGGCTTGAAGGACTTAGAAAATCTAGGTATTGCACGTGAGGATTCTGCACTCGTACTTCCACTGGCGATGGCGACCAAGATTGTATGTAAACACAATACTAGAAATCTGATTGATATGTCTCATCAAAGATTATGTACTAGAGCATATCACGAATATAGACTTCTATTTACAGATTTGTGTAATGCCCTACGAGATTATTCTGAAGAATGGAAATATGTTGTTGATACCTTCTTCAGACCTAAGTGCGAACACATGGGTTTTTGCAAGGAAAAATACACATGTGGCATGATGCCCCAAAAAGGAGCCACATTATGAGCGCACTTAACGGAATCAATGATGGCGGTGAACGAATGACATATGGCGTAGATGGCGCAATGAGGGAGCCTGCTATAGGGAAGGGGCGATACGACTTAATCAGCCCATTTGCCATCATGCGACTTGCAAAATGGTACGAGTTAGGGAGCCAAAAGTATTCAGAACGGAACTGGGAGAAAGGAATGCTATTTTCTCGTTATATTGACGCAGCAAAAAGACACCTTGATAAATTTATTATGGGGATGGATGATGAAGATCATTTGGCCGCTGTAGCGTGGAATGTTTTTGCAATTATGCATCATGAAGAGCTTAGAGACGATTTATTAGATGATATGCCGCATTATCTCAGCGAAAAACCAATAGAAGAGGTGACTGATTGATTACTCTATACACAACACAATGTCCAAAGTGTAATGTTTTAAAACGAAAGCTGGATACCAAGGGGGTACAATATACAGAGAATACATCCGTAGAGGAAATGGCGTTGTTGGGGATAGTACATGTGCCAGTTCTTCAAATAGAAACTGACCTATTAGATTTTGCTGAAGCAAATATCTGGGTCAACCAACAGTGAGGTGATTTATGAATATTCCACTAAAAATGAGCAAAGATTTTGATAAAACCATGTCGTATCTTAACGATAAGTACGGTGAGGATTTCGAAATCCTCAATGGTTTTCATGAATCGCAATTAAATTTTTCCGATTTCATTGACGGATTTGTTGATAAAAATATTGCAGATGTAACCATCGATGCAAACGCTAACGCTTCAAACAAAGACATACGCAGCTTAATAAACGAAAAAGGAAAATCACATGACAAGTTATTTGCTTTTAATAAAATCTTTTATGAAATGAAAAAACGCCATAATTTGCGTACAGCCAAGGAGTGGCTGGAAACGGAATATAATGGTGGTTTTTATCTTCACGACGCCTCTACATCGACTTATCTTCCCTATTGTTATGCATATGACTTAACCAAATTGGCCACTGAAGGATTGTTTTTCTTAAAGAATTATAACAACCAAGCACCAAAGCATTTGACGACATTTCTTGATGATGTTGTTGAGTATATTAGTTATATGAGCAATAGAAGTTCAGGTGCTGTAGGCGTGCCAAATGTACTTATTTGGACTTATTATTTTTGGAAAAAGGATTGTGAGTCTGGGCACATCATCAACAATCCAGACTATTACATAAAACAGTGTTTTCAAAAATTCATTTACCGCTTAAATCAGCCATTTATGAGAATAGATCAGACGGCATTTGTTAATGTGTCGATATTTGACAGCAACTATGTTGAGTCGTTGTTTGGTGGAGTCCAATTTCCGGATGGGACATTTGTGGTTGATGAAATCGAAGGAATCATAGAGCATCAAAAAATGTTTATGGAGGTTGTATCTCAGGTTAGAAGTGAGAACATGTTCACTTTTCCGGTGCTAACATACAGCTTGCTTTATAAAGATGGTCGATTCAAAGATAAGGAGTTTGCACGTTGGTGCTCTGACCACAACACAGATTGGAATGACAGCAATTTCTTTATCAGTGGAGATGTAAATACATTAAGTAACTGTTGTCGTTTGCTCTCTGACACCTCTAAACTAAATGCATTTATCAATTCTATCGGTGGTACTGCGTTATCTATTGGCTCTGTCAAGGTAAACACAATTAATTTAATGCGCATCGCTTTGGAAACAAATTGTGATGAGGAGAAATATCTTTCGTTACTCAGATCAAGATCTTTACTCTGCTGTAAAGCATTGGACACTATACGTCATATTATAAGTCGGAATATTGAAAAAGGGCTTCTTCCTAATTATCAAGATGGTGCAATGGAGCTAGACAAACAATATTGTACTATTGGCATTTTGGGTTTATATGAGGTAGTTGAAGCTTTTGGTTACACCAATATTGACGAGTTTGGTTATGTTAGTTTTTCAGATAAAGGCATCTTGTTGGCAAGCAAAATTTTTGAAGTATTAAATGATGTAAAAGATAACTTTGTACAGGCTTATTCATTCAATATAGAAAGCGTTCCAGCGGAACGAGCTGCTGTTATCTTGTGTCAAAAGGACAATGTTTTACACGAGACAGACGAAAAATTTATATACTCTAATCAATGGATTCCCCTATCAACAAAATGCACCATACAAGAAAAATTAAAGCTGTGCTCAATACTTGATGAGAAGTGCTCAGGGGGAAGTATTGCACATATTAATTTAGAATCCAATTTTCCAAATTCTGATATGGCTTGGAATATGCTCAACAATATCGCCCAATCCGGAGTGATTTATTTTGCATTCAATACCCGAATTAACGAGTGTAAAAACCATCATGGTTTTGTAGGAGTGGAGCATTGTCCTACATGTGGAGAATCTGTGTATGATACGTACCAACGCATTGTTGGGTATTTGGTGCCCTCGCGGGCTTATTCAAAAGATCGCTTTCGCGAATTCAACACACGGCAATGGTATGAACATGCGGAGGGGATGTACGAGTGAGAGTAAAAACAATTATTGATGAAGATTTCACTAATTATCGTTATCCTGCAATGTTCATAGGAACAATATCATGTGGAGGTAAATGCTGCGTGGAGGCAGGTATTGCATTGGATGTCTGCCACAATGACGGGTGGAGATCATGCATACCTGTTGCAATTTCTAATAAAGGAATTATTGATAGGTATTTAACTAATCCGCTTACACAAGCGATAGTGTTTGGAGGGCTTGAGCCGTTTGAGCAATGGGAAGAATTGTACGATTTCATTACTGAATTTCGACATAAATACGGCAATTGTTTAGATGATATTGTCATTTATACAGGGTATAGGCTAGAAGAAATTACAACACAAATAAATGAATTGAAACGCTTTTCAAATATCATTATCAAGTATGGCAGATATATACCTAACAAACCAACTAGGTATGATGATATTTTAGGTATCCATTTATCATCGGATAATCAGTGGGCGGAAAGGATTAGTTAATGGAAATTAAAGCTTGTAATGATATAAATTTTGTAAAGGAAATGAAGATAGCTTTAAAAGAAAATGGCGGTTATTGTCCATGTGCTATTGAAAAAAATGAGGACACACAATGTATGTGTAAGGCATTTAGGGAGTCCACAGAGGGGATCTGCCACTGTGGGCTCTATGTAAAAGGATAGTGTGATGCAACAACGTGCAAAGAGGTTGTATCACATTGAATTATTGGGCAATATGCATCGTCGAAAGGAACACACGATTGAATACTAATTTAATGTTTAGCAGTAATACAGACCAATGGAGTACACCACAAGGATTCTTTGACAGCTTAAATGACGAATTCAATTTTACACTTGACCCTTGTTGCGACTAACTCAACAAAAAAATGCAATAAATTCTATACGAAAGAAGATGATGGATTATCCCAAAATTGGGGGGGTGAAACAGTGTTTTGCAATCCTCCCTATGGGAAAGAAATTAAACATTGGGTTGAGAAGTCTTTCAATGAAGGGAAAAAGCAAAATACAAAAGTTGTTATGTTAATCCCTGCAAGAACAGATACCAAATATTTTCACGAGTTTATCTATAATAAAGCGGAAATTAGATTTGTAAAAGGTCGTTTAAAATTCGGAGCTTGTAAAAATTCAGCACCGTTCCCAAGTATGGTAGTGGTATTTTAAAGAATATGGATATATGGAGGGCAATAAATGCAAAGAGTGGGCGAATTTGAAAAGGTGAGTTTTGAGCAGTTCTGTTGCGCTTATCATTCATCTGATATAAAAGATGAATTTGATAGTGATATGCAAAAGATGTATGACAGCATTCTATTGCCATCACGATCGACGGCGGGAAGTGCAGGGTATGATTTTAAAGCACCGTTTGGTTTTACCTTAAACCCTGGTGAGACCATTAAAATCCCAACTGGGATAAGAGTCAAACTTAGTGAAGGTTGGTGGCTAGGGTGCCTACCCCGCAGTGGACTTGGCTTTCGATATCGCCTCCAACTTGATAATACAATAGGTGTAATTGACAGTGACTATTACTATTCGGACAACCAGGGGCATGTGTTTGCTAAGGTGACAAACGACAGCAACAAGGGGAAATCAGTTTCTCTTGAGGCAGGAGATGGCTTTATGCAAGCAATTTTTATTCCATTTGGGATTACATATTCGGACAATGAAAATGGCGTGCGCAATGGAGGACTGGGCTCCACTGATGCCAAATTAACCGAAAGGGCGTGATTTTATGCCAGCACTTAAAATGACAACCCACGAGCGTCAAGCTGTAGCGTTTCGAGAAGCTTTTGCGAGAGGGAAGGCGAGCAAACAACTAGATGATTACCAAATTTCTGATGCACTACAATCGTCAAGAACAGTCATTTCTACATATCGAAGAGAAGGCCCGTGGAACATGTCTTTTCAACGATTTAGCTCACTAGCAAAGAAAGTGGGCATGACTGGTCGTGAAGTTTGTCGGATTGTTGGCGTCCCATATAATGAAACATCAGAACAATAATCAGAAAGGAATGTGTAAAAAAAAGACCACTCCCTTCGTCATTTGTTGTAGACGAAGGGGTGGTCAACAATCCACGCCAATTAAAACTGGAGCTATCAGTAAAAAGGAGGACTTTATGTTAGATGTAAAAGCTCATGAAAAAGAAGCAAAACGTCTGCTTGAAAAACGACGCATCAAAGCCGTCAATTTGAATAATCCCAAATCGATAGAACTAGCAAGTGGAAAATTTCGATGCCAAGTAACTGTGGATGGGATTCGAGAAAGTGTAATAGATGATGATCCAGCCGTCGCTCATGCCTTGGCCTTATCCATGCGCTTAAAACTAATAGAGGCAAAAAATAAACCCCTCAACTTGACAGTGGGGGAGGCTATTGAGCGATATATCGAAAGCAAGGATGCAATATTAAGTCCAACTACAGTAACGAACTATATTAGAATGCGAAAAAATACGCTGCAACAACTTATGGATATACAATTGTCAAAATTAACACAGGAAAGAGTCCAACGAGCAATCAATTCCATGGCAAAGACACATTCACCAAAATCTGTCCGTAATGCACATGGTCTACTCAGCTCTACGCTGTCCGAATATCTCCCAGGTATGATATTGCATACAGCGCTACCACAAAAACAACGATATATTGCATCTATCCCAACGATAGAAGAGCTGCAAAAGATTATGTCCATTGTTTCTGGCACTGAAATGGAGTTGCCGTATTTGCTTGCTGTATGGATTGGGCTAAGAGCCTCCGAAATAAGAGGGATTACTTGGGATTGCATTAACGGTGATTTGTTGCACATAAGGCAAGCTGTGGTGGAAGGGAAGGATGGCGCTACGTTAAAAGGAACAAAGACTTATAGCGGCAATCGAGTGATACGAATTCCTGCATATATTCAAGCGCTTATAGAAAAACAACCTAGAGTAAATAATTTTGTTGTCCAACTTTCTGGGCAAGCTATGTACATGCGTTTTACAAGATTATGTAAGAGTGGTGGTATCCAGCATTTTCGCTTCCATGATCTAAGGCACGCCAACGCCTCAGTCATGCTCGCTCTTAATGTTCCAGATAAATATGCTATGGAGCGCATGGGACACGCAACAAACAATATGTTAAAATCAGTGTACCAACATACTATGGATTCAAAGCAAGTAGAGGTGTCTGATATAGTAGATGACTTTTTTATATCTGCATTGCACACGGAATTGCACACGAAAGATTGAAACCGTTGATGTTGTTAGGTTTTAAGGAATTAGTAAAAGGGTTCAAATCCCTTCTTCTCCGCCATATAGCGAATCGTTGATAACACAACGATTCGCTATTTTTTTCTTTGTTTTCAATGGGTTCCAGACTAATTGAACGTTATATTTGTCTGATGGATGTTCTATATGTAGTGTGTAAATAACACGCAATTGCACACGAGATTGCACACGGAATAGAACATAAAAAAACAGAAAAACTAGCTGACACGAAAGAATTTCTTGTTTGCCAATACGCCTGAGGGCGCGCAGGGAAGTGCTGTGATGTTCAGCTTGATTGAAACGGCAAGAAAAATGGCTTGGATCCGTACCGTTATGTGGCGCACGTTTTGAAAACCGCACCGAGTTTGGATCAGACCGCCACAAATTTTGTGGCGCCATTGCCTCCACAAAATGCACCTGCGACTTGTAGGATACCGAAATAATATAAGGGCAGTGAAGATTTATTCTTTACTGTCCTTTGACGTGGCTAGAGTTGATGCTTACTTCCCCATAGTCTTTACCACTGATTCCGCGGTTTTGTTCTATCCAAATTGCACAAAGTTATGCTTCCAAGTATGGCTACCAGATTAGGGCTTTTTTGTGCTTAACTTCGTTTAATTCACTTAGGATTAAGAGAAGTTCATCGCTATGTTTATGAGGTTACTTAAAGATATTTTGTCGTATAACTCTATTGGCATATTTATCGTTGATTTTTCTGCTGCAATGCTAAATGTGCCAGTTGTGATAAAAAAACCTTTATCTACTTCAGCATTTTGCATAGCTCCCAAAAAAGCTTGCACATCTGGAGAACCCACAACTCCCTTAAATTTTTTACACTGTATAGCAATTTTCAATCCATTCTTTACAGCAAGAACATCTATTCCTTTGTCGTTGCTTTGTGGTGTCAGTGTTACTTTTTCATAGCCCATACAAGAGAATAGATCGGCAGTCCATTCTTCAAATTCTCTTGGTGTGAGTTCATACAATTGTTCAGCTTTTTGAGCTACTGATTTATCTTTTGCTTCGTTAATACATACGTTTTCAAGTAAGCGTCAACTGAACCGCACCTTGACAAAAAATCCGCCATTCCAAAGCTGGAATGGCGGATTTTAG
>CAMRAP010000062.1 GCA_947039985.1 uncultured Odoribacter sp. | reverse complement strand
ATTCGTGAGGTGGTTGCTGAATTTGAAAATCCAGTGATGGTATACTCTATCGGAAAAGATTCGTCTGTCATGGTAAGATTAGCTGAAAAAGCTTTCTATCCTGGAAAAGTTCCTTTCCCATTGATGCACATCGATTCAAAGTGGAAGTTCAAAGAGATGATAGAGTTTCGTGAAAAGTATGTCAATGAACACAATTGGGACTTAATTGTAGAGTCTAATACAAAAGCTTTTGAAGAAGGTGTTGGCCCTTTTACGCATGGTAGTAAGGTACATACAGACTTAATGAAAACTCAAGCTTTATTAGCATCTTTAGATAAATATAAATTTGATGCAGCTTTTGGAGGCGCACGCCGTGACGAGGAAAAATCACGTGCCAAAGAGCGAATCTATTCCTTCCGTGATAAATTTCACCAATGGGATCCTAAAAATCAACGTCCAGAACTATGGAATCTATACAATGCACGAGTACACAAAGGTGAATCAATTCGTGTTTTTCCTATATCAAACTGGACAGAATTAGACGTTTGGCAATATATCCGTATGGAAAACATTCCTATTGTGCCTCTTTATTACTCTAAGAAACGTCCAGTTATTGAGATTGATGGCAACTTAATTATGCCTGAATTAGACCGTTTACCAGAGGAACTACACGATCAAGTTGAGATGCGTGAAGTACGTTTCCGTACATTGGGATGCTGGCCATTAACTGGAGCAATTGAATCAGAAGCAAACGACATCGAAAAGATTGTTGAAGAGATGATGACTACAACAAAATCTGAACGAAGCACTCGTACCATTGATTTTGACCAAGATGCTAGTATGGAGCAAAAAAAGAGAGAAGGTTATTTCTAATCATCAATTTAATTTAGACAAAAAATGGAAAACTTAAATATAAAAGAATTCTTAGACCAGGACGAAAAAAAGGACCTACTAAGATTACTTACAGCTGGTTCTGTTGATGATGGAAAATCAACCTTAATTGGTCGCCTACTTTTTGATAGTAAAAAGTTATACGAAGATCAACTAGACGCTTTACAGAAAGATACCAAGAGATATGGTAATGCGGGTGAGGAGATTGATTATGCCCTACTGCTGGATGGATTGAAGGCAGAGAGAGAACAAGGTATTACTATTGACGTAGCTTATCGTTATTTTTCGACAAACAAACGTAAGTTTATTATAGCTGACACCCCAGGTCACGAGCAATACACTCGCAATATGATTACTGGTGGTTCAACAGCAAATTTAGCAATCATTCTAGTGGATGCACGAACAGGTGTTATCACACAGACTCGTCGCCACACTTATCTAGTGTCTTTATTAGGTATCAAACACGTTGTATTGGCAGTAAACAAGATGGATCTTGTAAACTACGATCAGAAGGTGTTTGATGAAATTGTAAGCACGTATAGCCAATTTGCAGAGGCACTAAACATTCCAGATATTACTTATATTCCTCTTTCTGCTTTGAAGGGTGACAATGTAGTAGATGCATCAAAAAACATGGATTGGTATACTGGTAAACCATTGTTGAATTTTATCGAAAATATAGCTATTGTTAGCGATAATAACTTTAAAGATTTACGCTTTCCTGTTCAATATGTTTTGCGTCCAAATCTAGATTTTCGTGGTTTTAGCGGTTCCCTTGCTTCTGGTATTATCCGTAAAGGAGATGAAGTGATGGCTCTACCTTCGATGAAACGTTCAAAGGTGAAATCAATCATCACTCCAGAGGGAGAAGTGAATTATGCTTTTCCTCCTCAAGCTATTACGGTTACATTAGAAGATGAAATTGATATTTCAAGAGGTGAGATGCTAGTACACCCTCACAATGAACCAACTGTAAGCCAAAATTTTGAGGCGATGTTGGTGTGGATGGATGAAAAAGCAATGAGTCCTGATAATCAGTTTTTTATTAAGCATACAACCAATTTAACTCGGGCAAAGATTGATAAAATCAGTTATAAGGTAAATGTAAACACAATGGAGCAATCTCCCTGCGAAACCTTACAACTGAACGAAATATCAAAAGTAATCTTTACCACAGGAAAGCCTCTGTTTTTCGACCCTTATCAGAAAAACAAACATACAGGTGCATTTATCTTGATCGATCCTATCTCCAACAATACTTGTGCTGTGGGTATGATTATCGATAAAACAAGTAGTAAAGAGATTCAATCCCTTGAAATTCCTGAAATTAACCTTTCAAAATTGGGAATTGAAAGCGAACATTTTGAGGCGATTGAAAAAATGGCTAAAGAGTTGGATAGACAAGGTATTGCTATCAAACTTATAAAATAAATATACAATACAGATCTACGAGCAGAAATGCTCGTAGATTCTTTTTATCTAATATCATTTATCGCTAAATTTAAACATGGGAGTACTTGAATTTCAAAAACTTCCAGTCAATACATTGGTAGGTGCCGACTGGAAAACATTTAAAGAAATAACGAAGGGACAAAAGATTGAAAAGGGATATAAAACAAAATATTACCTTACAAAAGCCATTTGTCTATTACTAAGTTCATTAAAACCTATTCAAGATCGTAGATATAAAAAACGATTGAAAGAGAAGGAGCTTGAAATGGATCCCGTATTTATTCTCGGTCACTGGCGCAGTGGAACAACATTTGTACACAATGTGTTGGCACACGATAAACATTTTGGCTATACCACTACCTATCAAACGGTATTTCCACACATAATGATGTGGGGACAATCATTTTTCAAAAAAACAATGGCGTGGTTAATGCCAGATAAACGTCCAACGGACAATATGGAGCTAAATGTAGACCTACCACAGGAAGAAGAGTTTGCACTATCCAATATGATGCCTTGCTCCTACTACAACTTTTGGTTTTTACCCCAAAATATGCAAGCGTATTGTGATCGATTTTTGACCATGAAAACAGCTACTCCTAAAGAGAGTCAAGTCTTTAAGGACACCTTTTTAAAACTGATTAAGATCTCACTTTGGAATACAAAAGGGAAGCAATTCCTTTCAAAGAACCCACCACATACAGGTAGAGTAAAAGAGATTTTAGAGCTTTTTCCCAATGCAAAATTCATCTATCTGATGCGCAACCCTTACACCGTTTTTGAATCAACACGTAGTTTTTTTACCAATACTATCGTTCCACTTCAATTGCAGAAAATTCCTGCCGAAGAGATGGAAAATAATATCCTTGACATATACGCTCGTTTGTATCATACCTACGAAGAAGAAAAGAAATTGATACCAGCAAATAACCTCATCGAAATCAAATTTGAAGACTTTGAAGCTAATGCTATGGGTATGACTGAACAGATTTATAAAAGACTAGCTATCCCTGGTTTTGAGGAGTCAAAAGCAGACATCACCACTTATTTAGATAAGAAAAAAGGCTACAAAAAGAATGCCTATAAATATGATCCTCGAACAGTTGAACTCGTTGAAAAACATTGGGACTTTGCTCTTAAGCAGTGGGATTATAAGCTTTAAATTAAAAGAATATATGTGATTTTTTCGTACCAAAAAGAAGGGGAAGCGCAAAGCATGCCTCCCCTAACTTGAAATATAAACTCCGAACAAATTTATGATCAGAAGCAGTGGTATTATATTTACTACGTAGCGTCTTAGATTTATTTTTTTAGAATAAATGCATAGAATATGGTAGAAATCCCACCGAAAACAAAAGATAATCCTGTCCAGACTATAATATCGAATACGCCGAATATAGGATGAAAAATAATTAAAAATGCAAAAAGTAAGGTTAAGACACCTCCTGTCAGTAACCAACCCCAGCCTGGGATTTTGTATGTTTGCATAGATGATGCCTGCCCGATAAAATTAATACCAGTAAACATCAAAATAAAACCCACAATGTATGGAAGCATTGAAACTGCCCAAGCAATATTGATCAGTAACAAGAAACCAATCACAAAATTCAATACTCCAATACCTAGACCCCACCCCCAGTTTTGACGAGATCTGTCTGCAAAAGCATGAATAATTTCACTGAGTCCATACATCATGAATATTAGACTGAAATAGACAGATAGTGCAAAATAAGATTCAACTGGATGTCGAAACACCCATAGACCACAAAGAACAGAAAGGATACCGATGATTAGAACTAACCACCATGAACGATTTTTTTGAGATTGAGTTGTTGTTGTTATCATATATATTATTTTTGATTATGTCTATATTAACGAAATTTGAAAGCAAAGGTTATTTATTTATTTTGTACATTTATCGCCATAATAATCACAAAGTAAATAGGTCATGAATTTTTTAGAAATTGCACAGAAACGTAAATCAATACGTCAATTTTCAGACAAAGAGATTGAAACAGAAAAACTAGATTATATTTTAGAGAGTGTTCGACTTGCTCCGTCGGCAGTAAATTTCCAACCTTGGTTTTTCTATATTATAAAAAGTGATGAATCGAAAGCTTTAATAAAAAAATGCTATGATAGAAACTGGTTTGTTGAGGCAAAAGCACCTGTCTACATCTTAGCTTGTATCGACCGTAGTCAGTCGTGGAAACGAGGGTATGATCATAAAGATCATGGAGATATAGATATTGCGATAGCTGTTGAGCATTTGTGTATGTCTGCGGCAGAGCAGGGATTGGGAACTTGCTGGGTGTGTCACTTTGATCCGACACTATGTAAAGAGTTGTTTCAACTTCCTGAACACTTAGAAGCTGCTGTTATTATCCCACTAGGATATCCCGAAAATGAGGAGGAAAATAATCCTAAGCGAAAATCTTTAGAGGAGATTTTTAAAACGATCTAATCGTTTTAAACCAATAATCAACACTTATTCCTTGTAACTGATAAGGGAATAAGCGTTGTATTATTTGGATGAGTAATTATATTACCCACCTATTCTTTTGTTATTACATTTTATTGCGGGTAGTGTCTTTCATTCAGGTATGTAAATAAACATATCTTGCAGATTAAAGATAAGCTTTTTGTTCAATTTCATCGCCTCTATACCAAAATACCCATCAAGTGTAGTGTGATCTCGTGGCGTTATCTCTACATGCAAATCACATATACTATTTTCTACATCGCCAATAGTATATGTAAAATTTGGCAAAACATAGCTTTTTGTAATATTAACTCCACCAATACTAGCCATTCTGAGAGAGTCTAATTTACCTGTCGACTCAATACGCTGCTTATTATTTTGAAAATATGGATAAAAAAGTGCTAAGAAATTAGATCCCGTATCAAAATTTAGGATTAAAGGTTTTCCCTCTGAGGTAATTTGGAAATCAATAATTTTTGCTGCATTAAAACATATATTTGAATGTTTAAAAGGCATAGGTGTCAGATTTTTAGGGATGATAATTTTATTGTTTTCAAAATCGAATTGTATCTCCTTAAGTTTATTCATTAGTGGCAAACCTAAAAATGGCTTCATCTCAGATAATATTTTATCTGCAATAGCATTTCCAGATCTAAAATCAGCAACATGAAAAAGAACATTCTTAAATGTAATTGCACCGATTACTAGCTTATCTGCAATAGCCACCTTTGCATCAACGCTTGCTCCAGTTCCACCAACTACCATTGAGCTTGAATTCTCATATATTTTCAATCCATATTTCTCAGCTAACTGTGGTGAAATGAAATTAGTCCCAGCCCCAGTATCCCAAATAAAATCTTCTTTCTTTCCATTTATCTTACCACTAACATACATTTTATCATTTATTTCAAATGGAATAACAACATCCTTATTTGGAATTTTAAATGTCATCACACCAACCTCATTAAGTGTTTTGTAGTACTCCATATTTATAGAGCGTTTATACTCCTCTGAATTTGATGAGTTAACACTAGTTTCCAGAAGTTCTATCGCTTTTACGTTGTCACCAAGCTCTCTGTAATTATTGCCTAATAACTGTACAATAGCTGTAAATGCGTCACCTAAATCTGTTTTATGATTAGTGATTAAATCAAGACCGATTGGAATAGCTTGTTTAGGTTGATTAAAAAAGGAACAAATGAAAAATTGCGATAATTTATCCATAAATGGCAACTGTATCTCCGATTTATGGTCTTCATACACCTGCTTGAGAGTTAACATATCTTGAGAATTAATACAATCTGCAAGGCGTTGTTCAATGGAAGGTTTTGACTCTTCACTACTCCCTTTACTTTGAGGATAAGTTTCCAGAAGTTCTGTCGCTTTTACGTTATCATCAACATTTCTGTAATCCTCCGCTAGTATCGATACCATTCCTGCAAACGAGTCACCTAAGTCTGTTTTGTGATTAGTGATTAGATCAAGACCGATTGGAATAGCTTGTTTAGGTTGATTAAAAAAGGAACAAATGAAAAATTGCGATAATTTATCCATAAATGGCAACTGTATCTCCGATTTATGGTCTTCATACACCTGCTTGAGAGTCAGCCAATCTTGTGCATTAATGCAATCTGCAAGGCGTTGTTCTATGGATTGTGCACTAACATTGAATACTGTTATTAGTGCAATTAAGGTTGTAAATAAATATCTTCTCATAGCATTTAATTTAGTGTACAGCAACAAATATAAATATTTTATTTAAATAATACGTAGAGGTCTAAATTAATTTACTATTTTTTCCTGTTTACTTTGCTAAAGCCAACTGATAGATAAATTATAATGATTTGTTGGTGAGGGTAGGGATGTTTTAGTAATTTATTGTATTTTTGTAAAATCTGAAAGTAAAGTTGTTGTAATAATAAAAATATAAATCGGAATGAGTATAGAAAGGCTGTTGACCTCAAAGGTTATTGAAGCGGTAAAGGTTTGTTATTGTACTGACATCGAGTCAAATATAATTCAGTTGCAACCTACACGAAAAGAGTTTGCAGGCGATTTAACGGTGGTGGTATTTCCTCTTACCCGTTTTTCAAAAAAATCACCAGAGGAGACTGCTAAGGAATTGGGAGAATATCTAAAAGAGCATATTACAGAGATTAATGATTATAATATCGTAAAAGGATTTTTGAATATTGAAATCTCTTCTGCTTATTGGTTGGGAGTATTGAATACAATTGTTCAAGATGATAATTATGGCTATGCACAGGAGAATAGTGGCACTAGCTATATGATAGAATACTCTTCACCTAATACCAACAAACCACTCCATTTAGGACATATTCGCAATAACTTATTGGGATGGTCTGTTGCTGAAATTCAGAAAGCCAATGGACACAATGTGAAGATGGTTAACCTAGTAAATGATAGAGGTATACATATTTGTAAAAGTATGGTAGCTTGGAAAAAGTTTGCTGATGGTGAGACTCCAGAATTGACAGGAAAAAAAGGCGATCATTTGGTAGGGAACTACTATGTTCGTTTTGACCAAGAATATAAATTGGAAATCAAGCAATTGATGGAAGAGCAGGGAATTACAAAAGAAGAGGCTGAAAAACAGGCTCCTATTCTTTTGGAAGCTCAAGAAATGTTGCGTCAATGGGAAGCAGGAGATAAGGAGACGGTAGATTTATGGCGCATGATGAACGACTGGGTTTTAAAAGGTTTTGATGAAACCTATAAACTAATGGGAGTCTATTTCGATAAGGTATATTTTGAATCAGAGACCTATAAAAAAGGACGTGATATTGTACTAAAAGGCTTGGAAGAGGGTGTTCTTTATCGTAAAGAAACCGGTAGTATTTGGTGTGACCTGACAGAAGATGGACTAGATCACAAATTATTACTACGTGATGATGGCACTTCAGTATATATGACTCAAGACATTGGTACAGCTTACGAGCGTTTCAATGAGTTTGAAATGGACGAGATGATCTATGTGGTTGGAAATGAACAAAACTATCATTTTCAGGTACTTTCTTTGGTCTGTGGTAAACTCGGTTTCCCTTGGTCGGATAAAATTAAACACCTTTCTTATGGAATGGTTGAATTGCCAGCAGGTCGAATGAAATCTCGTGAAGGAACAGTTGTTGATGCTGATGAGTTGATGTTGGAAATGATTAACACAGCACGTGAAACTTCAAAAGAGTTAGGTAAATTAGAAGGCTATTCAGAAGCAGAGGCAGAAGAGGTGTTCAGAAAAGTGGCTTTGGGTGCTTTAAAATATTTCATCCTAAAAGTAGATCCTAAAAAAACCATGATGTTTAATCCAACAGAATCGATTGATTTTAATGGAAATACAGGTCCTTTTATTCAATATACCTACGCACGTGTACAGTCGATTTTGCGTAAAGCAACTGAAATAGAGTGCTCACCTAAAGCGGCAAATATTCAAATAGCTATCTCTGAAAAAGAGCAGAATTTAATTAAATTGGTGACTAAATTACCGGCCATCGTGAAAGATGCTGGCGAAACGTTTAGTCCTGCACTATTGGCAAATTATTCATACGACTTAGCCAAAGAGTTCAACCAATTCTATCACGACTTCTATATTCTAAAAGAGGAGAATTTAGAGCTAAGAAATTTCCGCTTGCTTTTGGCGAAAGAGTGTGCTATATCTATCAAGCATGCCATGGCAATGCTTGGTATTGAAATGCCAGAAAGAATGTAATGTAAATCATTTCGATTACATCAAACCAATAATTATAGCACTAGCTAAATACTTAAAAGGAGAGGATTATTCCTCTCCTTTTAAAATAGGTAAACTAACTTTGAATTTCACAGCCAATATACGTGTTACAATAACAGAAATGGCGCACATCAATTGGGCAAATGTAGGGGGTAAATTTAAATACACACACCCATAATATACAAGTCCACCAACCACACAAGCTAGGG
>CAMRAP010000061.1 GCA_947039985.1 uncultured Odoribacter sp. | reverse complement strand
GTAGTGGGTAGTAATCCTGCCACCTCAAATAGAATGGGAGCTGCTGCCCTAACCCCTACTAAACCTGGACGACCTTCTCCATCTGCATTTCCCACCCATACGCCAATAACATATTCAGGATTCACACCAATAGCCCATGCATCTCTAAATCCAAAGCTAGTACCTGTTTTCCACGATAAATTCATAGCCGAAACAAAATTGGTCCATCCCGATTCAACATCAGGTCGCTCCACCTCTTCCAAGGTCTTTAGGGTATGCCATATGGCTGAAGCACTCAAAACAGCCTTTTCTTTTGGAATTGCTCTCCTATTCATTTCTTCCTTTTGCCAAAGTTTTAAACGATTATACTCTCCTTCAAAATATTGCCCATCCCTCTCATTGTAGTTTCGCAATGTTGAAGCCATTCCTAAATACAAATTACAGACATCCCACAAGGAGGTTTCAGCCCCTCCAAGGATTAAACTCAAACCATAATGATCAGCACTGCGGTTCAAGGAAGTGATCCCCAACTCACCCAGTTCATCATGAAATCTAGTATATGTATAATCCTTTAACATACGCACAAAGGGAATATTCAAAGATTGATGTAATGCTTTAGAGACAGGAACAGCTCCTTTAAAATCACGATTAAAATTGGAAGGAGCATAACTACCAAAACGAGAAGGTATATCTGGAACTAAGGTATGAGGAAGCATAAAACCATTTTGTTGCATCAAGGCATACAAGGCTGGTTTTAACACACTCCCAGAACTACGAACCGATTGAATCACATCTACTTCATTCCCTCTACTTCCTTTTCTGGGTTTACTATTTCCAACATAGGCTCTCACCTCTCCTGTCGGTACATGCCCCACTAATACTGCCACATTATAAATGTAATTCTGACTCAACAAATCAGTATGTCTTTCCACAATTTTATTGACTTGAGCTTGTAATGGTCTATCAATATAAGAACGGTTTACCATCCCTTTTCGCTCCAGATTGGCTTTCGTTAATAAATGGGGAGTCGTCGCAGGTGTATGATAGAATTTATGAGGTAATGATTCAGATACAGCCAATGTATAAGTATCTTGATGAATCACTTTTTGCTGGTATAATTTTCTCAATAAACCATCTCTTTTTTTCTTTAAAAGAGCATTATTTTTACCCGGATAGATCAAAGATGGAGCATTGGGAAGCACTGCCAACAAAGCCGATTCTGCCCAACTTAATTGTTTGGGTTCACGGTTAAAATACTTCAAAGAGGCAGCCCGTAAACCAACCACATTTCCACCAAAAGGGGCATGTGAAGCATACATCTCCAAGATCTGTTTTTTGGAATAACTCTGTTCTAAACGCAAAGTCAGAAAAATCTCTTTTATTTTCTCAAGGATGGTTCGGGGAGGATTCTTTAAAGCCAATCGAATGACCTGCATAGATAAGGTACTACCACCACTAACCACTTTTCCTGCTCGTATGTTTTGGAATAGAGCACGACACAATGACCACCAATTGACACCATGATGACAGAAGAAATACTGATCTTCAAAGTTCAATACAGCTAGAACATAAGAGGCTGGTAAATGCTCTATCTCCTGAAAACGCAATTGTTCATCTGCCGCAATTTTCAAGCCCAATATCTCCTCCTCCCTATCTAAAAGGATAGTGGAGTACGAATCTTGAAATAGTGGATTAGGTAAGAGATACCACCAAAATAAAAAGACAGTCAGTATCGCAGACGGTAAAACGATTTTCCACCACTTCCAATACCTTTGATCCCCTCTAATTTTCATATATTTTTATAAGACTCTTACTCCAAGCATTTTTGATATAGCCCAGCAGTAGCATCTTCTAGAATATCAAGAACTAGTTCAAATCCCTCTTCACCACCATAATATGGATCTGGAACAGTGGTGTAAGAGGTATATTTTTGACAGAAATCGGTCATTTTTAGAATCTTCGAGCGCTCTTCATCACTGGTAGCTAAAGATTTTAAGTCAGCTACATTTTGATCATCCATACCGATAATGAGATCAAAATCAACAAAATCAGCAGCTGGGTAGAATGTACGCGCCAAACTATCTAATGTATAAGCTCTTTTTGCTGCATGTCTACGCATACGTTCGTCTGGTAAAGATCCAGCGTGTCCACGATATGTACCTGCTGAATCAATATAAAACTCACTCTCTTTTCCCTCCCGCTTTATCAAGGATTTCATAATGCCTTCTGCACTTGGAGAACGACATATATTACCTAAACAAACAAATAGAATCCTTTTCATATTTATAGACGACTTCATAGCAACACTATCATTAATTAAATAGTGAATCAACAAACTCTTCTCGGTCGAAAATCTGCAAATCCTCTATTTTTTCGCCTATACCGATATACTTCACAGGTATTTTAAATTGGTCAGAGATACCGATAACAACACCACCTTTAGCCGTACCATCCAATTTGGTAATAGCTAACGCACTCACTTCAGTTGCCAAAGTAAAGTGTTTGGCTTGTTCGTAAGCATTTTGCCCCGTTGAACCATCCAATACCAATAATATTTCATTCGGAGCATTAGGTAGAACTTTTTTCATCACATTTTTAATCTTTGTCAATTCATTCATCAGATTAATCTTGTTGTGTAAACGTCCTGCCGTATCAATAATAACCACGTCAGCCCCCTCTTTTTTGGCACTACTTAAAGTATCGAATGCCACAGATGCAGGATCAGCTCCCATTCCTTGTTTTACAATAGGTACACCGACACGTTCTGCCCAAATCACCAATTGATCAACAGCTGCAGCACGGAAAGTATCCGCTGCACCTAAAACAACCTTCTTACCTTCTGCCTTAAATTTATGTGCTAATTTACCAATGGTAGTGGTCTTTCCTACTCCGTTTACCCCGACAACCATAATCACATATGGACCGTCTGTTTCTGGCAATTCTTGCAATTTACCAGTGCCAATCTCATTCTCTTTCAGCAAAGTGATAATCTCTTCCTTCAGCACTCGATTTAACTCGTCCACTCCCATATATTTATCACGCTCCACACGCTCCTCTATCCGCTTAATAATTCGTAAGGTCGTATCTACACCAACATCAGAAGAGATCAATACCTCCTCCAGATTATCTAGTACTTCATCATCCACTTTGGATTTCCCTACAACAACTCTAGCCAGCTTTTTAAATACACTTTCCTTGGTTTTCTCAAGACCTTTATCTAAGTCTTCCTTCTTCTTTTTCCCAAATAATCCAAATAATGCCATATCAAAAAAATATATAAATTTCAAGGTCTAAATTACAATAAAATTTCATATAAAACAAACCCTAAATTCATTCCTAAAATACGATTGTAATTCGCACAAAAAAAAGGAGAATATCCCATATTAAATAGGTATTCTCCTTTTAAAAAAATCAAAAAAAAAAAAATTACTTTTTACGCATAAAAATCTGAATAGGTACACCAGTAAAATCCCATTTCTCACGAATTTTATTTTCAAGAAAACGCTTATACGGATCTTTTATATACTGTGGTAAGTTGCAAAAAAATGCAAAAGTTGGAGCATGTGTAGGCAACTGTGTCACGTATTTTATTTTTATGTATTTCCCTTTTATACTTGGTGGTTGATAATCCTCAATAACCTCAAGCATATGTCGATTCAATTCTGATGTTTTCAGCTTTTGTAGACGATTTTCATAAACTTTAAGTGCTGTCTCTAGAATTTTCAACAAACGCTGCTTAGTAACGGCAGAAGTAAATACAATATCTACATCTTTAAAAGGAGCCATTTTAAGTCGCAACTCCTTCTCGTATTCAAGCATAGTCTTATTATCCTTCTCAACTAAATCCCATTTATTCACAACTACAACTACTCCTTTTCGATTTCTTTCAATCAAATGGAATATATTCAAATCTTGCGCCTCCATTCCCTGTGTTGCATCAATCAAAAGTGCACATACATCAGATTCCTCAATGGCTCTAATAGAACGCATGACAGAGTAAAACTCTACGTCTTCGTTTACCTTTGCCTTTTTACGTACCCCTGCTGTATCGACCAACACAAAATCGTGACCAAATTGAGTATAGCGAGTTTGTAGAGAATCTCTAGTTGTACCTGCAACATCAGTTACAATATTTCGTTCTTTACCTAAAAGAGCATTTATGGTTGATGATTTACCTACATTAGGACGACCAACAATTGTAATACGAGGAAGAGCATCCTGATCTGGCACCTCATCATCTTCAAAGTTGGTAACAATCTCATCTAATAATTCACCTGTACCAGAACCACTAACAGAAGAAACACAAAATAGCTCACCTTTAAATCCTAAACGATAAAAATCGTTCGCTTCATACATGCGCTCTAAATTATCTACCTTATTAGCTATTAGATAAACAGGCTTTTTAACGGTACGTAGTACGCGAGCAAAGTTCTCATCCAAATCAGTTAAACCAACCTCTGCATCCACCATAAATAAGATGACATCAGCTTCTTCCATGGCTAACCATACCTGCTTGTTGATCTCTTCTTCGAAAATATCATCACTACTACACACATAACCTCCAGTATCAATAACCGAAAATTCTTTCCCATTCCAATGTGATTTTCCATAGTTACGATCTCTCGTTACACCACTTTCTTCATTAACAATCGCCTTCCTCATACCAATTAAACGATTGAAAAGTGTTGATTTACCTACATTAGGCCTTCCTACTATTGCTACTATATTACTCATAATTACCTCTTACCTACTTACTTTATTTAATTTGCGTATCCGAAATTCTTTAATTCACCATCCTTGTTACGCCAGTCTTTTAGCACTTTTACATACAAGCTTAAGAACACTTTTTTTCCAAAAAAAACTTCCAAATCTTGACGGGCATGTGTTCCCACTCTTTTCAAAGCCTCACCTTGGCTACCAATGATGATTCCTTTCTGAGAATTACGCTCTACATAAATGACAACCATTATGCTTATTCTTTTATCATCCTCTTTAAACTCCTCTACTTTCACCTCTACTGAATAAGGAATCTCCTTATCATAATTTTTCAAAATCTTCTCTCGAACCATTTCAGATACAAAAAAGCGTGCAGGCAAATCTGTCATATCATCTTTTGCAAAGAATGGATCTCCTTCAGGTAATAATTCAATGATTCTATTTAACAAATTATCTACATTGAAATTCACCTTTGCCGATATTGGAAAAATCTCAGCACGAGGAATCAGTACTTTCCACCGATCAAATAAAGCATCTAATTTTTCTGAGTCGGATAAATCTATTTTATTAATCACTAATAATACTGGTGTATCATATGAATTAACCTTATTGATAAAATCAATATTCTTCTCTATCGTTTCAACAACATCTGTTACATACAAAATAATATCAGCATCAACTAAAGCAGCTTTAGAAGATTCCAACATATATTCCTGCATTTTATAGCTAGGTTTTACTACTCCTGGAGTATCTGAAAAAACAATTTGGTAATCGTCTGTATTGACAATTCCCTTTATTCTATGGCGTGTGGTCTGTGATTTCGATGTAATAATTGAAATTTTTTCACCAACCAAATGGTTCATTAAGGTAGATTTACCTACATTGGCATTTCCTACGATATTGACAAATCCTGCTTTATGCATATCAACTTTAAATTTTATACTATCCCCAATTTACAAAAGTAAATCTGATTTAACGCTACAAAGATAATGTTTTCTATGAATTTTTTATACATTTGCCACCTACGAAACAAAATTAGATTGAAAGTTATAATTAAGTATACCATTAAATTCAATAAAAACATGAGAAAACTCTTTTTACTAGCAGTAAGCATTTTAGCCGTTTACACAGCAAATGCACAATTTAGTGACATCACCTATGGAGCAAAAGGTGGATTTAACGTAACTAATGTTACAAATATTAGTCAACACAACAAAATCAGTTTTCATCTAGGAGGATTTGCAGAATGGAAGCTTTCTGATATTTCTGCTGTTCAATCGGAGTTTATATACTCTCGTCAAGGTGCTAGAGATAAATGGGACAGCGAGGCTGGAACAGTGAAACTAAAAACTCGGATGAATTATTTGAATATTCCAATCTTAGCAAAATACTATATCATAGATTATTTAAGTATCGATTTTGGACCTCAGCTTGGATTTTCAGTTGGCAAAAAAGCAAAAACAAAAGTGGATGGGAATAGCTCTAAACACAAACTAGATCATGCAAATACATTCGATCTAAGCTTAGGGATTGGTACTTCTTATAATATAGAAAGTATCATTTTATCCGCTCGCTATAATTTTGGACTAACTAATGTTTTAGATAGAGATTACTTCGATGACAAAAGTAAAAATCATGTATTCCAAGTTTCTATTGGCTATTGCCTAAGTGATCTGTTTTAAAACAACTATACCAACTTATTGTATAATTTGCACTACTTGTTTAAAATCAGTTCGATCCTTAACAAATCATATTTTCATCCTTTGACATCAAGCAAATTATTACGTTCTTTGTAGTGAATATAAATAGACGAGTAATAAATCACTAAATATAATACATGAAAAAAGTAAAAGCAGCCGTTGTTGGATACGGTAACATTGGGAAATATGTAATGGAAGCACTTGAATCAGCTCCAGATTTTGAAATTGTTGGTATCGTACGTAGAGATGCAAAGAATGTTCCTGATGAACTTAAAAATTATAAAGTTGTAAGTAATATAAGTGAATTAGAAGGCGTTGAAGTTGCTCTTCTATGCACACCTACACGTAGCGTTGAACAATTTGCCTCACAAGCTCTAAGCATGGGAATCAACACAGTTGATAGCTTTGATATTCATTCTCAGATCGTAGATTTACGCAAAAATCTAGGCAAAATTGCTCGTGAAAACAATGCAGTTTCCATCATATCAGCCGGCTGGGATCCAGGATCAGACTCTATAGTCAGAGCTTTGCTTGAAGCTTGTGCCCCCAAAGGTATTACATATACAAACTTCGGTCCAGGTATGAGTATGGGACATACGGTTGCCGTGAAAGCTATCGAAGGAGTGAAAGCAGCCCTATCGATGACTATTCCTACAGGAACAAGCATCCATCGCCGCATGGTGTATATTGAACTAAAAGAGGGATACAACTTCAATGAGGTGGCACAAAACATCAAAAATGACGCCTACTTTATCAATGATGAAACTCATGTGATGCAGGTGGAAGATGTGGATAATTTATTAGACATGGGACATGGAGTGAATTTAACACGCAAAGGAGTTTCTGGAAAAACTCAAAAC
Source organism: uncultured Odoribacter sp. (assembly GCA_947039985.1). Classification (GTDB taxonomy): domain Bacteria; phylum Bacteroidota; class Bacteroidia; order Bacteroidales; family Marinifilaceae; genus Odoribacter. The sequence continues at coordinate 1,520 of CAMRAP010000061.1, read as the reverse complement.
CAGTTGTTCGAATTCAATATGCGCATCAATAATCCTGCTTTAACCGCTCAGATTATGGTCTCTTCTGCTCGTGCTTCTATGTTGCAACAAGCTGGATGTTATACACTGATCGAAATACCAATGATAGATTTACTAGCTGGAGATCGAGAAGAGTTAATCAAACACCTCGTATAAAGATACCTTTGCATTTCAGTAATGCTATCCCCATACACGATAACTAAAAGCGTTAAAAAGATCGAATTCTCTAAGTGAGGATTCATCTTTTTAGCGTTTTTAATATTTTATAGTTGGCAAATCCATTTTCTTTCGAAAAACTTTGTAATTTCGTGAGCTGAAAACAAAGCAAGAACAATATATCTTACTATTTCTAAATTCAATCATATGTTAAGCGATAAATTAAAAGAAGAGATTCGAAATACTCAAGAGGTTTTAAAAAAAGGGGGAGTAATCTTATATCCTACTGACACCATTTGGGGAATTGGATGTGATGCAACGAATGCCGAAGCAGTTAAACGAATTTATGACATAAAAAAACGAATCGATAGTCAATCAATGCTACTATTATTGGATGACGCAGGAAAAATTGCTTCCTATGCAGATGTACCCAATATAGCACTTGATCTTATTGAAGTAGCTATAAAACCAACAACAATCATCTATCCCAATGCTAAGCGATTGGCTCCGAATATCATTGCTAAGGATGGAACAATTGGCATACGAATTACCGAAGAGGAGTTTACAAAATCATTACTCTTTCGCATCAACCGCCCATTAGTTTCTACCTCTGCAAATATCAGTGGAGAATCTTCGCCACGCTTTTTTAATGAGATCAGCGAAGAGATTCGTAGGGCAGTGGATTACATTGTGGATTACCGACAAGATGACCAAAAACCAGCAGAGGCATCTAGTATTATAAAAGTAGGAATGCAAGGAGAGATTTCGATTATTCGACCATAACACCCTACCCTTTATCATTTAATTCGTATAACAAATTATCATATGGCTCTTATTTTAAATATTGACACTTCAACTACAGTATGCTCTGTCGCCTTATCAAAGGATGGAAAAATGCTGGCAATCAAAGAGAATAATGAAGGATTAAACCACTCGGTATCCTTGGGAGTTTATATTGATGATATACTGAAAGAAAATCAACTAGACAGCACACACTTAGACGCTGTTGCCGTTAGTATGGGACCAGGCTCTTACACAGGCTTGCGAATTGGTGTATCTATAGCAAAAGGCATCTGCTTCGGAGCTGAAAAGCCACTAATAGCAGTACCTACTTTGCAAGCCTTAGCACAATCTGTTTCAGAGGAACTACAAGAAGAGGCACTATACTGTCCAATGATAGACGCTAGGCGTATGGAGGTCTACACTGCTTTCTTTGGCAAAGACAATCAAGTTCTTATTGATACCAAAGCAGAAATCATTGACGAGAATTCATTTGAAGAGCTTTTAGCTAAATATAAGGTATTCTTTTTTGGAAACGGAAGTGGTAAATTGAAAGATACACTCAC
>CAMRAP010000060.1 GCA_947039985.1 uncultured Odoribacter sp. | reverse complement strand
TCTACACTAATCTTAACACTCTTTCCCTACACGACGCTCTTCCGATCTGATTCCACAGCCTCAGTTATCTTCTGTTTTTCTGAATGATTTCATCAAAGATAGGATGCCGTTTATAGAGAGCCTTGCTTCTAGAAAACAGATCCATTTTTCACTGGAGTTGACGGATATTGAACCCAAGGTGATGATTGATAGTATATTGATGGAGCAAGTAGTACTCAACATCATTAAAAATGCTATAGAATCTGTAGGTGATAGAGGCACGATAAGTATTGAAACATCTACAAAGCCCATATCTTTGACCATAGTAGATAATGGTGAAGGAATTTCAGAGGAAGTAGCAATAAAACTATTTTCACCATTCTTCTCCACCAAGCCTAATGGTCAAGGAATTGGTTTACTGCTTGTCAGAGAGATCCTTTTAAAGCATGGCTATAAATTCTCACTTGCCACAGGCGAAGATGGTTTAACTCGGTTTACGGTGTTTTTTTAATTGAATAGAATAACTTTCCATGTGATAAAGTTTATATCTAAGAGAACGAATGGCAAGTGATAAAATTTTTCGAATGGTTTTATCACTTGCTTATTCTTAAGATAGCATCAGAAAGTAATGCATGTTCATAATTGTAAGGAGGATTAAAAACGGGGTTTTACAAATTTATCAAGACTTGACGTAAATGACAAAGTGGGAATTCCATTGCTTGACAGCTTATTTTTATGCTCCTTAATTCGCTGGTAGGTATTGTTGTCTATGGCATAGTAATTATCTTCTGTCTTAGAGGTTATGCGTATAGTCCAGTCAAACATATTTCCCATAATTGTTATATAATTCAACTTGGGATCATAACTGGGTATATCTACCTTCGTGATTTTATAATTAGGACTTAATACATATAGTTTATTCTCTGTATCAGTTATTAACGCCAATGTTTTACGATTTCTAAACTCTGTTATAAAAAGGTGCTTTAGTGTAACATCTTTAGGAGATTTAACACTCCTAACAAATGGTCGTCCTACAGTCATTTTGACATGGAATACATTGTTGTTTGCATCAAGCATTACATATCCTTCGTCATACTCTTTTCTTGTAGTTGGATTTCCAGATAAAGTTTTTACAGGAAATACAAGTCCCTTTTTTTTCATTTCAGCTGTAAATATCTGACTCTTATTCTCATTTATGGAGTTTGATTTCATATCTATAAATTCAATGCGACTGTCCGTTAATCGAAAAACATCATCAGGCATCACTAAATCAACTCGTTTAGACATGCTCTCTAGTAGAGAATAGAGTCCTATTTTAGGTCGATTAATGTCAGAAGGTACACAACGGTAGTTAAAGTTTTCCTGTTGAACCATTTTAGGCTCCACTGGAATGCCTTTTATTGTATCAGGGAATCGTCCATCGGTTACAAGCTGACGGAGATAAAATGTTGGTAAAATAGAGTCAAATTGATTCTGTGTAAATTCCTTGCCAGAGAGGCTTTTTCTCACAGCTCCCGCATCGGAATGCTTGATAAAAACAAAGTCATCCAGGATACTACTATATAATGTAAATCCTGATTTTGATCCTTCTACAGCAAGAAAATTGTAGCACCAAGGAAGTTGCCACATCGCTAAAAAACCAATGATAAGGTATAATAAAATTTTACTAAAATAAGTCATTGTAGTCTGTTGTTTAATTATTTAATCTTGTTTTCCAGCTTTAAATCTGAGGATCGACAGCCAAGAGAGTGAAGCAATCAGAATAGAGCCTATTGCTAAGTATGGCAGAAATGAGTTGTATGCCTGAGGCATATCTGACATGAAAAATATTTTAAGCAATAATAATGTAATTCCGATGTTCAGTAAACGTCTTTTCCATGCAGGTTCAAAAACTATCCATGCAATGAGAAAATAGCTTGCTATCCCTGCTAAATACCAGACTGTAGCTGTATTTAGAATCTGCCATTTCAGTTCAGGAGCAAGTACAATACTCAAGTATCCATTCATAACAATCATGTTTATGAAGAAAGTACCTAAAAGCAATAAAAAACCAGAAAACAGCATTACGAAAGTCATTTTCAGAGCAGAATACGGAAGATGTAGTGTTAGTTTTAGTGATTTGTGATACATTTCAGGAGCAAACTGGACAATAGCCATACAGATGCCCATGATAATAGGAACAAATTGCATGAGGTCAATAAATATGACATCACGTTGTATCATAACCTCCCAAATGTGTCCTGCTCCTTTTAATTCAATGACTCGATTAATACGCAAGATGGAGAAGATAGAAAATCCTAAACTTGTAGCAATTGCAAGGATAAAATACCAACGCACTTTTAGCCACTCTTTATAAAATATAGCTTTCATTTTTTTTATTTATTAATGTTAATATTTTCCAGATAGTCCAATAAAAGCTTCTTCGAGATCTACCCTTGAACATTGAAGATTAGAGTAGGGGATGCCCAATTCTTTGAGTTTAATCTCTACTGATTCTTTGTTTAAAAAAGAGAGAGTCTCTAGTGTGCCGCGAATGGCTAAGGGGTAGTGAAAATCTTCAGTAGCTTTCATTTCATATCCATCAGGGACATTGAATGTGTATTTTCGGGCAGTGTCGAGTATCTCTTTGATCGGTTTTTGTATCAGAATACGTCCGTAATCCATAATCATACAGTCGTCAATTAATTTCTCCATATCTTGAATGATATGGGATGTCAAAAAGACTGTTTTCCCTTCGGAGCGAGCGTAATCACGAAGATAGTCTACGAAAAGGCGACGATAGCCAGAATCTAAACCCAGTGAGAAGTCATCCAAAATTAGCAATTCAGGATTTTGAGCCAATATCAGTCCCAGTGCCACTTGAGAACGCTGTCCGCACGACATTCGTGAAATCATTTGTTTAGGCGCTACTTTCAATTTGCTCATAAGCTCATAGTATGCCTCACGTTTCCATTTAGGATAAAATGCAGAATAGAATTTTTCAATTTGTTGAATGTTCATAAATTGGTATTGAACATGACCTTCAATAAGAATACCTATTTTTTGGCGTAAGCTAGGATCCATGCGTTGAATCTCTTGTCCGAATAGACGACACTCTCCACTATGTTGCTTCAAGTACCCACTCAAGATGTTTATAGTGGTTGTTTTTCCTGTTCCATTTTTGCCGAGCAAGCCCAATATACGTCCTTTGGGAACAGTAAAGTTTATATCTTCATAAATTAATCTCTTCCCATAGTAGTGGGTCAGATTTTTACATTCGATTATATTTTCCATAATGTATTGATTAAAAAAACAGTAAAAAAACAATAGGAATAAGCATTCCTACAAATAACTCCAATCCTCCTATGCCGAGTAAACCTCTACGTCCCTTCACCATGACAAGACCAGATAGAATGATTACAATGATGCCTACAGCAAAAACATCTGCAAAGGTGGTCCACCATTTTCCAGGATTATAATGTAAACGAGCCATGGCACTCATGATATAACGTGGTTTGACAGATTCATAAATTGCCTCTTGGTTCTCTATATTAACCATCAGATTTGAGCCTCCTTTTAGAAACACTTTCATTACTTTTGGTTTTGGGAAGTAGTGTTTTGTATAGTTATCCTCTTCATTTATGGGAACTAGAAAATGTTGGATAACATACTCTTTTGTTATCTCATGCTGTGGCACTACAATTTGATCTACCACATACTCTTTTAGTTCAATTGAAAAATTGGGGTTGTATGTCTTTAAATGATTCATAGCAATCCCAGAGATAGCATATATGATTAACATTCCAGAAAAAAAGAATGACAAATCTCTATGAATAATGCGACTCCATTTACGGAATTTATTGAACTTCATAAGAGAGTGCACTTATGTGATAGAAAGATAAATACTCTTTACCTGTATCTACTTTGTTCTGTGCAATCTTTGACCTAAAGTTTGCAATCCGCTCTGTGGGGGTGTTTCCTTTCTCTTGACGCGCTTTTTGTTCTGCACTGCAACCTGCTTCACCGTCGCCATGCTCCTCTTTTACTTGTTCTGCAATTTTTGCTTCCCACTTTAAAAGATAGGTCTCGTCAATACGGTCTTCGATGAGTATACCAGTAACCGTTACAATACTATTCACACACTTTTGCTCAAATTTACCTACTTCACCACCTTCGATACGAAGGCTTTGCCCCTCACCCATTAAGAATATCTTACGACCACCATGCTTACAGATGTGAGTACATATACCTTCAATGGTCACTTTTTTACCGATGAATGAGCTTGCTTGTGATAGTAACGAATCTACATCTATGGCTGCGGATATTGTAGATTTTACTTCGCTTTTCTTCGTTCCCTTGTTATTTGTTCCTTTATTTACACAAGATAGAGTGATGCATGCTATTGCTACAATAGTCACTGCGTTTAATAATTGATTCTTTTTCATACGTTTGTAACTGTTAATTATTTAAAATGTAAAACCGATATTTATTTCACCTAGACTTGCGACACCACTTTGGTTGTAGTTTCGGTGGATATACTCTCCTGATAAAAAAAGAGCATTTTTATGATTGATATAATAATCTATACGTGAGCCTATTGACAAACTTGTGTGCGTGTCGCTGAGGTAACTTATATTTGACAAAATTGTTTTTCCAAGTGATGACTCTAAATTTAAACCGTGAAGGGCATAGTCGGAAGATAATTTGGCTGTATAATCAACGTTTGTATAGACTGACACGAGCATTTTTTTTATTTGCCATAAGGATTGTATTTTTATTCCAGTGTGTAATGAAGAGACTTTCATATATCTTGATCTACTTGTATAGCTTGGATGAATTGACATATAGCCAAGGTGTGGATCAATATTCCATCCCCATCTATTCTTTGGAATATGCTTGCCAATAGTTCCTGAAATACTTGTTTTTAGGATGGGTGAGTGAAACTGTGTTGCTTCGCTTATAACCGGGTAGATATTACCTGTCGGGTCGCCAAGAATATGCTCCGTACCTTCTCTTTTGAGATATTCGGCATGAAGCATTACACCATATTCCAGTTCTGAACTTTTTTCTAGCCATGAAGCATCCAGAGAGATTTTCTTTTCATTAATATCTGCAATGGGTGCATGATTAAGGTTCGTTAAAAATTTGGTGATGTGTAAAAACTCTCCCCCTAAAGAGAGGCTGAATCCGTAATGATTTTCAGGAATAAATTCAATGCTTCCCCCCAACTCATGTCCAGCGTAGTTTGTCGAAGTTTCATCCCCTGCAAATCGTGCATAATCAACTCCAAACCCCAACATATGATATACAGAAACAGATCCCTTATCTGCCAAGAATGCGATATGACTATTTTGCTTATATTTTCGGGCACTGAATGATGCCCCTATTCTATATCTGCTTATGCTACGAGAGAGACCTATTTTAAGTTTAAGATCAGAGACGACATTGCGAGGACGCGGATCTTTATCTCTGTATGATATCGATGCCCGATAGCTAAACTCTGCTCCAGCTGTCCAAACTCTAAATCTATTGACATATCCACCAGAAAAATAGTACTCTTCAGATAGCATATAGCCTCCTATCGAGTCGCCGGTGACATATGGATAGAGGATTGAAAAATCTGCATTTTCATTCCACAACATATTCTCAACACGTCCATTTGTGTAAGATGCAGAACCAAATATCTTTTCTGTGTCACTTAACTTATAAAATGACTCTACATTACATTTTATTTTTTTATCACTATACCCTTCTTGCACAAGATAAGAATCTCCATCCTTATCTTGAAGCACACCTCCTATTGATAGTGAGGATATGCTCAGATTAAGCATGTCATACTTTATAGCAGGATTCATCCAAATCTTAGCATTAAAGTGTATCGTTGGAGCGTAAAGGTTTAAAAGTTTATTCTCAATGATCTCTGCTTCCTCTTTTGCAAATAAGCTGGGTGTCAATAGCAAGGAGAGTATAGTCATAAAAAGATGTTTCATAATTTATCTGCTATTGTGCTAGGAGGCTTGCTTTTTGCGATGCATTAAAGTCAGTCCCTGAATTGTTCTTATCCAGAAGTATAAGCCTTCCTTGCTCAGCACTTTTCTCCTCATTTTTTTTACGGATAACAGCTTTGCCCATATTCTCCGTAGTAGAGCTTGTTTCGCCTAAAGAGGTGTATCCCAGGTCTAAAGACTGGTCTAAAACAGACCATGCAAATGTGCTGTTTGGTGAAATATTTACAGCATCTACAATCCACTCATTAGGGAATTTGTACGCAGTTTGAGGTCTTGGTTTTCCACTCAATTCATATTCGTAGTCATATTTATATTTTTCTAAATAGCTTTCCTTTGTCATATTTTCAGGAAGACGGCCTATTACATAAGCTTTATTACCTTGCTTGCTTGCCATCCAAAACTTACCTGCTGATAGATAAAGATTCTCTAAATTTGGCACATTAGGATTGTCTATATCTACTGTAGATAAATCGGAATGCCATTCAAAGTTTGCTGTGCTCAGGTCTGTCGAATTGGGGTTAGCTTCTTTTTTGTGATTCATTGCATTATCGCAGATAATGAAATTTTCACCTGGGTTAACAGGGTGTTCTGTTCCTTTTCCTGGAATCATAAACATTCCATGAACAGCCATTGCCTCTTTCATAATGTTTGGCGTGTAATCGTATTTTTTGTTCGTTAAAAATTTTGACTCAATGAGTATCAACTGATCAGCATATAAAACTTTATTCGAATTGTTGTGGAGAATAATGTATTGATCCCCATTATATTGCTTGTTGTCTGGTTTTAGTGTTCCAGCTAAAAAAAGTTCAGCAAAAACGAAATCACCCTCCCTATTCGCTTCTATCACGATAAGCTCTAACTCAAGTGAGATACTTTCTCCGATAACAACTACATTTTGTATTGAACCTTGAAGATCTACTTGCACCTCGTAGTCTGTTGAAGCAACTGTATAGCTTCCTTTCCCAATGAAAGTGACATTATAAGTACCTTCAGCTAGAGAAAGACTTGACTTCATAGCATCTAATTTTGTTTCCAGTCCAGTTGTAACATCTTTAAAGGTGTATTCTCCACTTGAAATCGTAATGCTATCAGTCGTTGTGGAGGAGAATTTAAGGTCTAAAGTTGCCTCTGTAAATTGGATATCATCATCTTCGCAAGATGTGAATAAAATAGCTCCTGTTAGTAGAGCAAGACTTAAAAAAAACTTTTTCATAATTAAACTTTTAATTTGTTTTAGGGTATATATGATTAAAAAAATAAATTAGCTTCCATTCCAAAATAAGGGGAAGAGGTTCGACGCACAAGTTTATCTCCATCATAGTAGTCGGGATATAAGCTTAAGAATCTATTGACAAAGAGTGATAAGTTGATATACGTGCCAATTTCCTTTGTTGCCTTTAGATTTAAATCCATTGCAAAAGGGGTTGTTTTAAGATCAAAATAGGCATCTGAATATATATTTACCAGGTGCTGTAATACCATGTCTTCTTTGTCCTTTTCTGTAAAGGGATGAACAGTGCCCCATTTATCAACATAATTTGTCGGACTTCCATCATTCCATAGAGGCCGATTATTTTTAAACCATGCACACTGTGCAGATAGCGAAAAGATTAGACCTATATGTTCAAGATATGTATCAAATATAGCATTTGTATTGAATTGCTGATATACATTTCCATCTTCCCACTGATATACTCCAACATACTCCAACTGATTGTTATTCAGTAAAATATTTTTTTCTTTATATTGAGTAGACTCCGTGCTATATTTTGTATGGAACCACGCACCGTTAAAGCTAATTCGTGTCTTTAGTGCTTCGATCCGTTTAGAAGAAAATTGAAATTCAATACCTTTTTTATAGGTATTGGCACTATTTCCCATTTGTGTATAGCTGTTTATTCTAGCATTTTGTTCATAGGATATTTCTGCAAGATTTGGTGGTCCGTTTAATGTTGATTCATCTATGGTATGAATGTCATACTTTTTATACGCTAAAGAGCGATAGTAGGAGTTTGTATTAAACCCATTTTTCATCGTCTCATTAAAGTAGGTGAGACTTAAATTATTCCCATTTTTGCTAATGCCTAATCGGAACTCCCACTTGCGATTGCGAGCAGGACTTAAGTCGTAATTTGTATTATCCCATTGATATGTCATAAAGTTTATGATCCGAAAATCAGGATTATTATGATAGTAGTTAATCTGCGTTATATCTACATACTTATCGATAGGGTATAGTTGTGCAGTGGTAGGCATTTTTGATAAGTAGCCAATACCTCCTGAAATATCAAATCTCCAATCATTAAGCAAGGGAAATGTCCACATAGCATTTAGACGGGGATCTAAAAATAGCTTTCCTTTTATAGCAAATTGATTGGCAAGATTTAAAGCAGTAGTGGCGCGTATGCCTAATGAAGTGCTTAGTTGATGGCCTGCCAGATGAAGGCTCATTCGTTCTTCAATAAAAAATGAAGCTCTTTGACTGGATGGGATGGTGCTAAAATCACGTGGGCGTGTCACTGTTGACGTATTCAATGGACGCTTGAGGTCATAAATTTCTCCTTGGCCAAAATTTTTGTGGTATGTCCAATCTAATCCCATTTTTATATGGTGATTACTTGCTCCCCAATTGAAATTAGACTCACTCAGAAGGCGTGCATTTAGATAGAGTGGTTTGCCATCAACAAGCATATTGGAACGATAGGTGTAAGGCAGATAAATGCCGTCTGCCTCTCCACTCATAGCAGTACTTGGAATAGCTGTAGGTCTATTTAGAGAGACATTTTTTGTTTGATCAATCTTGCTGAATTCTTGAGATGCCGATACATTAGTGCGAATGGTACGTACCCATGAATTATTGTTGAAATTCAAGTCCCACGAACC
>CAMRAP010000059.1 GCA_947039985.1 uncultured Odoribacter sp. | reverse complement strand
TAGAAAAACGCAAGGCAAAAAATAGTATTCCAAAAGAGAATCAGGAGTACACTTTGAGTGTCGGTTTTAACTTTCTAGGCTCGTACGATTTGTCAAACAGAGAGATCAAGAAGATAACGGAACATTTTAATAATGAATTCCCTATTGGTTTTCGCTGTTTAAATCGCAGCTGGAATCATTATGAAGATGATGGAAGCCAGTATTGGTTAATTCTACTGATCGTTATTATTATATTCTTCATGTGCGCCATCTTGTTTGAATCCTTACGACAGCCTTTGGTGATTATTACTTTGATACCTATTTCATTTATTGGAACATTCCTGACCTTTTACTTTTCAGGCGTGAATTTTGGAACGGGTGGTTTTGCTTCCTTAGTACTTTTGAGTGGATTGGTGGTCAATGCAGGAATTTATATCATTAATGAGTATAATAATTCCATAGCACGTGCTGGAATAGGTGGTTTTCATAAATCGAAAGTGAGTATTTATGTCAGGGCTTACAACCATAAAATCATTCCTGTATTTCTGACAGTAGTGTCAACAGTTCTAGGCTTGATTCCCTTTTTGATAGATGGAAAGGAAGAGGCATTTTGGTTCTCCTTTGCCATAGGAACTTCGGGCGGACTCCTGTTCTCTCTGATTGCATTGGTGTTTATTATGCCCATCTTTATGCCTTTGCGGAAGAGGAGAAGTAAAGAGAAACAAACAAAAAGGAAGTGGTGTTGCAAACGAAAAGCAGCTATTAAGATAGATAGACTGCATGATTTGATTTAGATTAATATTTTTTGAGAGAGTTTTTAATTTGTAAAAAAGCTTACTACCTTTGACTATCCAAAAATCAAGGAAATCAAACTTTATACAAGTACTAAAAATAAAAAATCAAATGATATGCAACACTTTACCAATGTAAATGACTTGTCAAATTTACAACAGGCTTTACAACAGGCTTTCGAAATAAAAAAAGATCGTTTTCAATTTACAGAGCTAGGTCGAAACAAGACTTTATTGATGATTTTCTTTAATTCTAGTCTGCGTACGCGTTTAAGTACACAAAAGGCGGCGATGAATTTGGGAATGAATACCATGATTTTGGATGTCAATCAGGGAGCTTGGAAATTAGAGACAGAGCGGGGAGTGGTGATGGATGGTGATAAGCCTGAACATTTACTTGAAGCGATTCCAGTGATGGGATGTTATTGTGATGTGATAGGAGTGCGTTCATTTGCACAATTTATCAGCAAGGAAGATGATTATAATGAGAAAATTATAAATCAATTTATAAAATATAGTGGTAAGCCTGTATTTAGTATGGAGGGAGCAACTCGCCATCCTTTACAAAGTTTTGCTGACCTGATTACCATTGAAGAGTATAAAAAAGTAGAACGTCCTAAGGTGGTTCTTACTTGGGCACCACATCCTAGGGCTTTACCGCAAGCAGTACCTAATAGTTTTGCAGAATGGATGAATGCTACTGATTATGATTTTGTCATTACACATCCCAAGGGATATGAACTGGATGCTCAATTTGTAGGCAATGCAAAAGTGGAATACGATCAAGAAAAAGCATTTGAAGGGGCTGATTTTATTTATGCAAAAAACTGGGCTGCATTTGCTGATCCTCATTATGGAGAGATATTGAGTACGGATAGGAATTGGACTGTAGACAGCAAAAAGATGGCTTTGACAAATAATGCATACTTTATGCATTGTTTACCAGTGAGACGAAATATGATTGTTACTGATGAAGTAATTGAAAGTCCACAAAGTATTGTCATTGCAGAAGCTGCCAATCGTGAGATTTCTGCTCAAACTGTATTGAAAATGCTTTTGGAAGGCATTAAATAAGTTTGCAAAAACTAATGTAAGCATTTTTTATTTAGAGATCGAAACAGGATTTATTCCCGTTTCGATCTCTAAATTTAGTTTCTTATTGCATTCCGCTAGTTTCAACCTCAGAGCTCGCTTTCTTTAAAAGACCTTGAAGAACTTTTCCAGGTCCTATTTCCAAAAATGAGTTTGCACCGTCAGCAATCATATTTTGCATAATTTGCGTCCATCTCACTGATGCCGTTAATTGTGCAATTAAATTCTCCTTAATTTCCGTTGGATTAGTATAAGCTTTTGCGTCTACATTTTGATAGATAGGGCAAATAGGAGTAGAGAAGTTTGTGTTTTGGATAGCTGCTTCTAACTCTTTACGTGCAGGTTCCATCAATGGTGAGTGAAAAGCACCACCCACTTTTAATGGAAGTACTCTTTTGGCTCCGGCCTCAGTTAATTTTTGACAAGCCATTTCAATGCCTTTATTGCTACCAGAGATAACAATTTGTCCAGCACAGTTATAATTAGCAGGTACAACCACCTCGTCAATCTCGCTGCATATTTTTTCAACCGTTGCATCATCCATTCCAAGTACAGCAGCCATTGTCGAAGGATTTGCTTCGCAAGCACTTTGCATAGCTAGTGCTCTGGCATGAACTAATCTAAGGCCATCTTCAAAAGAAAGAGCTTTTGCTGCAACAAGAGCTGAAAATTCTCCTAGTGAGTGACCTGCAACCATATCAGGAGTTTCTGTTAAGCTGTCTGCCAATATGACCGAATGAATGAAAATAGCTGGTTGAGTAACCTTTGTTTGTTTTAAATCTTCATCGGTACCTGCAAACATTAAGTCTGTAAGACTAAACCCTAAGATATCATTAGCTTTTTCAAATAGTTCTTTGGCTCTAGGTGAAGTTTCGTACAACTCTTTACCCATTCCTACAAATTGTGCTCCTTGACCCGGAAATACAAATGCTTTTTTCATAATTATTTTGTTTTATACGGATAGTCCGCGTTTTTAATATCTAATGTAATTTAGTGCTGATTAAGCGAATAAATTCTTCACGTGTGGCTAATTTTTGAAAGGCACCGCTAAAGTCGGATGTTGTGGTTACAGAATTTTGTTTCTGTACGCCTCGCATCATCATACATAGATGTTTAGCTTCAATAACAACAGCAACACCTAGTGGTTGTAAAGTGTCTTGAATACAGTTCTTAATTTGTTGTGTCAATCTTTCTTGTACTTGTAAACGACGAGAATAGGCATCCACCACACGTGCAATTTTACTGAGTCCTGTAATTTGACCATTGGGGATATAGGCAACATGAGCATGCCCAATAAAAGGTAGCATATGATGCTCACAAAGCGAGTAAATCTCAATATCCTTCACAATTACCATCTGTCGATAATCTTCTTTAAAAAGAGCCGATCGTAGTATCTCTTCTGGATCTTGCTGATAGCCTTGTGTCATAAATTGCATCGCTTTAGCCACTCTCATAGGAGTTTGTTGTAGTCCTTCTCGTTCTACATTTTCCCCAAGCAATTTGATAATCTCTTTATAGTGATAACTCAGTTTTTCTGTGTGTTCACTATCAAAGTGTTCTGTCTTGTGGTAGAATCTATTTTCTTCGTCTTGTCCTAAGCCCATCTTGAATCTCTTTCTTTTAATAAAGTATAACTATGTACATCAAAAACACTACAAAGTAAATAATAACATTTGGAAATAGAAAGTAAAACACTTGTTATTGATGTTGATTCATACATAAAGATCTAATCTTATTATTTCTTGTTAGGATAATGTTTTTATATTAAGATTGTTATGCTACAATAAACCTTCCAAATGAGTGAATTATTACTGAAAAGAAATCTTAGTCATTGGTTTTAAAATCAAGACTAGGTAGCCAATTCCTCTGCTATAAACTTTCCAGTGACAGATTTTTTTATCTTGGCCACCTCTTCTGGTGTGCCTTGAGCTAAAATTTTTCCGCCTGCTTTTCCCCCTTCTGGTCCCATATCTATAACATAATCAGCTACTTTTATGACATCTAAATTATGTTCAATAACAACAACTGAATTTCCTTTATCCACCAATCGCTGTATCACCACCAAGAGTACATTAATATCCTCAAAATGCAAACCTGTTGTTGGTTCATCTAATATATATAGTGTTTTTCCTGTATCTTTTTTACCCAGTTCTGTTGCTAATTTTATGCGTTGAGATTCTCCACCACTCAATGTTGTACAGGCTTGTCCAAGTTTCACATAACCTAAACCAACCTCTTGCATTATTTTAAGTTTCAGCTGTAAAAAAGAGATGTTTTCAAAAAACTCAACAGATTGATTAATGGTCATATTTAGTACATCGCCTATAGATTTTCCTCGAAATCTAACTTCAAGTGTTTCTTTATTATAGCGTTTCCCATCGCAAGCTTCACAATGTACATACACATCTGGTAGAAAATTCATTTCAATGGTTTTGACTCCTGCTCCTTTACATACTTCGCAACGTCCCCCAACTACATTAAATGAGAAGCGGCCTGCTCCATAACCACGAATTTGTGCTTCTGGTAGTTTCTCAAATATCTTTCGTATGTCGGTAAAAAGACCTGTATATGTTGCAGGGTTAGAGCGGGGTGTACGTCCAATAGGACTTTGATCAACTACTACTACTTTATCTATGTTTTCAATGCCTTCAATGGATTTATAGGGTAGCGGAGTTGTCACTGCTCGGTAAAATTTCTCACTTAAAATGGGATGTAAAGTTCCATTTATCAATGATGACTTCCCACTTCCACTGACTCCCGACACACAGACTAACATTCCTAAGGGGATTGAAATCGTTACATTTTTCAAATTATTTCCTGTACACCCCTTGAGAGTCAAAAATTGTCCGTTTCCCTCTCGACGTTTTTCTGGAATTTCTATCTTTTTATCACCATTCAGATATTGCGCAGTAAGACTACTACTTTTCTTTATATCATCAATTGTACCTATGGCAACTATTTCTCCCCCTTTTCGTCCTGCATGGGGGCCCATGTCTACAATATAATCTGCATTTTCAATCATCTCCTTATCGTGCTCAACAACTATCACAGAGTTACCATTCTGACATAGCTGTCGCAATGAATGGATCAATCGACGGTTGTCTTTTTGATGGAGACCAATACTAGGTTCATCCAATATATAAAGTACGTTTACTAGCTGTGAACCAATTTGTGTTGCCAGACGAATACGTTGTGATTCTCCCCCTGATAAGGTCATCGATTGTCGATTAAGCGATAAATATTCTAATCCCACATCTAATAAAAACTGTAATCTAGTTCTAATTTCTTTAAAAATCTCGCCAGCAATTGCACTTTGTTTTTTATTTAGATTTTTCTCTGATATGCACATCCATGTATACAAATCGCTTAACTCCATATGGGCTAATTCAGAGATGTTTTTTCCTGCAATATGATAGCTCAGGGATTCTTTATTTAATCTTTGTCCTTTACACGAATTACATTCTATGACTGAAATAAATTGCTCCGCCCATTTATTTGCTTTTTTAGAGGTAGTATTCTCATCCTGCATGGTCACATATTTTATAATTCCTTCAAAATTATAAAGTGTATTCGAGGAGACTCCCAAGCCAGTGTGTTCCAAACGAATCTGACCAGGATAGCCATATAAAACATCTGTCAAAGCTTCCTCTGATAAATCTTTAATGGGTGTACGTAGTTCGCAAGCGTGTTTTTTCAATACCGTTTCAATCTGCCAAAACAGCATTGTATTTTTATATTTTCCTAAAGGTTCAATTCCGCCATCTTGGATAGATAGTTTATTATTTGGTATAATTTTATCAATATCAACAGTCGATACAATTCCCATTCCCTTACACTTTGGACAGGCTCCATGTGGGGAGTTAAATGAAAAAGAGTGGGGAGCAGGATCTCGATAAGAAATTCCTGTATCGGGACACATCAGATTACGACTATAATATTTCATCTCATCTGTATGCATACTTTTCACCATCATCACCCCTTTACCGTGTTTCATTGCTGTGCCAACGGAATTTTTCAAACGCTTCAAATCCACTTCATCCACTAACATTTTATCGATAACAACCTCTATATTGTGCATTTTATAGCGATCTACACCCATCCCTAAATCGATCTCCTTTATTTCCCCATCCACTTGTGCATAGATAAAACCTTTTTTGCGCAAGCTTTCAAAAAGCTCTTTGTAATGCCCCTTACGCCCTTTTACTAGAGGAGCTAGCAAATAGATTTTTTGTCCAACAAAATTTTCTTGGATGAGGTCTAATATTTTATCGTCTGTATATTTCACCATTTTGCTCCCTGTTTCATAGGAACACGCCTCTCCTGCACGCGCAAATAGCAAGCGTAGAAAGTCGTAAATCTCAGTGGTTGTTCCCACGGTTGATCGAGGATTTTTATTGGTTGTTTTCTGTTCGATTGAAATTACTGGACTGAGACCAGTGATTTTATCAACGTCTGGGCGCTCCATTCCCCCAAGGAATTGACGGGCATAGGCAGAAAAAGTCTCCATATAACGACGCTGTCCCTCTGCATATATTGTGTCAAAAGCTAAGGATGATTTACCACTTCCACTTAAGCCAGTAATCACTGTCAAGCGATTGTGTGGTATGCTGAGATCTATATTTTTAAGATTGTGTTCGCGTGCTCCGTAAATGACTATTTGACCTTCGTCTTCCAGTACTTCCTTCATGTTGATATTATATATAATTGACCTACAAAAATAATCGAAATATATCAGAATCCGATTATATTTAAATTTTATTATAACTCTTCATTCACCTGAATAGGCTTAGTATCGAATATATTTTTGAAGAAGGTGCTGAGGTTTCTATCTCTAAAAAAAATAGCAAAGAGATCATACTTTAAGCAACTCCTAAAATTGAAAAATAGTAAAAGGGAGGCATTTTGAAATTTCTTTAAAATTGAAAAATAAAAGGACGTATGAAAAGACTTAATATGTGTGTCTGTATGTGTGGTGTGTGTGTATATATCCTGTAGATTATTTCCCAATATGTAAAGAACTTTTTCAAAAATCAGCTTGTTAAATAAGCTTCTCCTCCCTTCTGTGCTAAAAAATCATCAATCTAAATCATCATTTATACCTCCTTTTACGGAGGTTTTATACGAAGGTTTCAAATACTGCGTAAATAATATTTATTTACCGTCTACAAATCCCTGCATAGCTACAATTTCTACATTTTTTGTTATTTTCAGTTTGACAAAATGGATGGGATGGCGAGAATATCTCTTCTAGTAATTTCACTAGTTGGACGTTATATTCATCTTGGTAGCTGCGGAAGTTCGAGATATAATCTTTGTCACATTTTAATCGGAAGTTATAATCCTTGCCAAAGAGTAGTTTGGTGTTATAAATACCTGGAATTAATGGCTTGTTTGATGGCTTGACATGGTCGTACATGAGGCAATACAACATCGTTTGGAAAGCTGCTTTATTGCGAGTAGGGGTGTTGGGGTCGAATACAGATTCAATACTTTTGAAATTGTTAGCATCTGCACCTGTTTTATAATCAATCACTCGTATGCCTTCATTTGTTTGGTCTACTCGGTCTATAAACCCACCAATGAAAACAGTCTGCGACTTTTCTTCTATCTGAATGTTTATAGGTACATTGAAGCGTTCTTCCATAGAAAGTATCTGGAAAGGACAAATCTTTTTATCGTATCTCAACATCTCCTTGACATACTTTTTGATAATGTTTAGAATCAGTTCATTATTACCACTATCAATGAGTTTTGAGATGTTGGCATCATATATTTTGAGATAGGAGTTCTGAATTTTTTCATCAATCAACTTTTCATTTTTGAGTATACTGTCGATTGCTTCGGTAGTCACTTGACCATTGGGAATAGTTTCGTATAGTGCTTGCGAGCATTCGTGGAAAATATTTCCTAAAAGTCGATGGTCTAGCTCTTCAGTAATCTCATCCTTTTCCTCTATACGTGCAACATACTTAAAATAGAATCTTAGCGAACACTCCATATAGGTGTTGAGTGCGGAGGGTGAGATAGTTTTTTCTGCACTCTGTTGATATTTATTCAACTCTTGCAGTATCTCCTCGCTTTTGGGTATGCTAATTGTTTTGATATTTTGGGTGGAAATCTGGTTTTGGAAAGTACTTTCCTTCACCTTTAATCCTGATTCGTATTTGATTTGATAGAGAAAACGACTCATTTCGCCACTGTTCACTCCTTTAGCACCGGAGGTATATAATATTTTAATATTCTTTGAACGCTGTAATAGACGATAAAAATAGTAGGCAAAAAGTGCATCCTGATGTTCGGGTGTCGGTAAGCGAAAACCCAAACGCAGATTGTAAGGAATAAACGAAGAGGGAAGGGTCGTTTTGGGTAGCACGCCCTCATTTGCTGACAATACAATCAGGTTTTTAAAATCCAACATACGTGTTTCCATCAATCCCATGATTTGCAAACCTTCTAGTGGTTCACCAGAGAAGGGGATGGAGATACCGTTCATCACCTTACTAATGATTTGCATATATAGTTTATCTTCGGGTTCAATAGCCTCCTCCTCAAAAGTGTTGCGTAGATTTTGAATTTGGGTGTATATCGAAAAGATAAACTCTTTTTCAATCGAATCTGTTTGCTCACTAGTTGTACGTAGTAGTGTGTTTAATATACTCAGTAGATAGTCGGGTATCTTTTGCCCTCCTGACGAAAATATCAATTGCGTCAGCGGATGGAATTGTAGACTTTTTTCACCGACATACACAATGTTCTTTTGGTTGATGTAGTTGGTGATTTTGTGTATCTCTTCTGGGCAAAGATCCTTTATTAGTTTATGGTTAAGTAGTGCAATGACTGGTTTATAATAGTAATAGGTTTGCCTCCCTTCCTCTTTTGCATAGCTTTTTAAATCGCATAGCAAAGAAATAAGTGCTGTAATCGAGGT
This sequence comes from uncultured Odoribacter sp., assembly GCA_947039985.1. GTDB lineage: Bacteria > Bacteroidota > Bacteroidia > Bacteroidales > Marinifilaceae > Odoribacter. Next base: position 104 of record CAMRAP010000059.1, on the reverse strand, counting down.
GTTTTGGGCAGGGTAGCCCATGGTGATATTGATTTTCTGTATATACTCTGGAATAGAGTGTAGTACAGGGATAAGCATCTGTTCGTTACAAAGCACAATTGCCG
>CAMRAP010000058.1 GCA_947039985.1 uncultured Odoribacter sp. | reverse complement strand
CGCAAATCTTTCTCTAACTCTTTTATCTTTCTTCCTTCATCAGTAAGGCGTTCCAAAGATACGTTATTAAAGTTGCTCAACTCATTATGCGGGTAAAATTAGGAATTCCATTGGACGGTTACCGAGAACACCGAACTAACTGAATAGACGCATAAAAAAAAGTCAGATTTAAAAGAGATCGGAAAATTTAATGAAACCAAGAAATGTACATTATATTTCAACTCTTTTCAAAAATCGCTCTTTTTTTGAGTCTGGACAAAGGGTTATTGTATATAAAGTGGTTTTTCCTTCGTCTTTGATCACTTTCTCATTTGCTTTCTCATTTCTTATAATTTTGTTGTATTCATCATTAGAAGATAAGGTATATAGGTTTTTATCTGAGAACTCAAAATAGTACCACAGATCATCATTATAAATATACATGAAATACTGATTACTTGAATGACTTCGAAGAAATTCCATTTTTACATTCATCACTTTCTCGATCGGCTGCCCTTTTATCGCACGAACATTCGCTTGCCCATTTGTTGTATACGAACGAGTTCGCTCTTTCCACTCTAAATTTAAAGAATCAAGTACAAATAGACGATTAAAAATTGATGGAAGAGTAGCCTTCTTTTCTGCTGATGCCTTATGCATATGCATGTTTTCCATCTCACTTTTTCCACACATAGCATACATTTTTTCATATCGCTTTTCATTGATACTTACAGTTTTCAGCTCCTTATCCCCTAAAAAGTCGTTTAATAAAACGGATTCCATTCGAGCTAAAAGAGGAAAATCCATCGAGTATAGAACATCATCCATATTCAAACGTTCTGTTTTCAGATTATAGCTAATATCACCTGCCATTTCTTGAGACATGCCTAGAATATTCAAATCTAAATTAATTTTCCCTTGCGAAGAAACAACTGCAAGTTCTGGATCATAACGAAAACGGTAGTATTTATTTCTTACAGTATCTGAAATAATATACTGCTTCATACCTACAGACCACTCCATTTCTCCTGAACCTCCTACAAGTAAATCATCCTTATAAAACTTTCGAGTACTCATAAAAGCAACATAAGGTTTAAATGCTTTGTCCACGTTCAAATAGATAGCATTGTAGATACGTTTATACTTCAGATCTCTATTTTCTACTTGCAAAGGTATCTGAATGTGTTTTGAATCAAGAAAATCTTTAAAAGCAAGCCAAGTATGCTTTAAATGGAGTGTATCCATCCTCAATCCTGCATAACCTGAAAAATAAAGATTTTCTTGGCGAGAAGAAAGAGTAATATCCCCCCTAAAATGTATACCCTCATTCAAATTTAAAAGCTTATCATTCTTTACGATTGCCTTAGCATAAATCAATTTTGCAGTATCTACTCCAATCTTTGTAAATTGAATCACACTCTCCTTTTTCTCCTCACTGATATAAGTGAACAGACCTGAACCATCAAAGCTATTTCGTCCTTTTAATTTAAACTCGACATCAGCTAATCGTTTAGTCGTATCCTTACGCTCGCACAACAATTCCCCATTACTGAATTTTTGAATATCTCCATTTGCCTGAACTAAGAGTTCACCTTTTTTAGGATAAAAACGCCCATTCGCCACATCAACATGATTGATACCTCTACAAAAAAGACCACCATCTTTCAAATTATAACGAGCAAAAGGAGCTATAAAACTCAAAGAATCCAATAAACTATTTGTGGTAATAAAGTGATTTTTTCCCAATTTTGGAAGCAAATTTAAATTTTCTATTCCCGCCAACCGAGTCAATTGAATAGAATCCTCTATACCTACATTTAAATAAGCATCTGCTATATACCATGTAAAACGTTTAAAGGAGCTATTGTATCGACTGCCAGAAAATTGAAGTTGATTGCTGGATTTATTATTGACAAAAAAACCTTTGTTAGCTATCATATCTATCTTTACATTCACATCTGAAGTTTTCAAGTTCACCTGCTTATTCTGTAAAGAAGTCATGCCTAAAGTAGTCTGCTCTGACAAGATTTGTACATCATTTAGAGTAAATAATTTAGAGTGCAATTCAGCCTCTTTCATGTTTAATTTACCAGAAGCATCCAGCAAACTTTCATACACAAACAAAGTCCCTTCATGCTTTACACGCCCTCCGTATAGATCCAATGACTTTGAAGTTGAAGTTGCTTGTAAACTTCCATCTTTACGTAAATAACTTATTCTCACATCCTTTCCATATGCCATAGGACGTTTTCCCTTTATTGAATCAACACTTATCTCTCGAGTATCAGCCAGTAATTGCTGTGGCAGCATCAAAATAGAATCAGAACTAAACTCAGTCTTATTCATTTCTACTTTTCCATTGGCAACAAAACCATTTTGATCCAGTATAATACGACTATTTACACGTCCTTTATTATATAATGCCACACCTGAATGAGGCGTTTGATAATTCATTCCCAAAGTATTGTCCTCCAACAATCGAAGCGAATCATTTATAGGAGTGACTATATTAGAGATCAAAGTACCTGAAAACACATAACGAAAACGACTAGCATCATTTATCCCTCGAATTTTATAAGGATCAATTCTATAATAAAAACTATCCCTCTTATATTGTCCATTCTGAATATGAGGTGCATCAAAATATACATAAGAATCTTCGGTTGAATTTAATATCGGATAACCAGGATCATCCTTTTTCCCTGATTTATTATCCGGTTTATCAATAATAATTTCACCTGTTATATAATGAAACAAAGAACCTATTTTTTCCCCTCTAACATTTTTGTCATATCCGGATGTATACATACTTGCAGAGTCTACTTTGGGAAGAGCAATGGCATAATTCTCATAAGAGAAAAAGAGATTTTGTCCAAATACATCAAACATTCCAGCATTCAATTTTCCATTAAATGACATATCTCTATCTTTCATTAGTAGCACTTCTTGATTGGATGGCACGAAGAAAATATTCCTTTCTTCACTAATCAACAACTTCTCTACTCCCCTAATTTTAAGGTTATAATTACGCACATTCATCACTGCATTCACTCGATCTTTTCCAGGAAGCGAAGTAAAGCGAATGTTGTCATAATCCTGTTTATTAACTCTTGCTTTTGTATAATCAAATAGACGCTGTTTTAAGGTAACCTCATCTCGTGTTTCATTATAATCCACAAAATCATCGTATGAAAGTAATATGATTTGCTTGCGCAACTGGCCAACTTGTTTTTCCATAAAACAAGCATATTCACCAAGGCTAAAAGTATTGGCCCCTAATTCGATAGAACATTTCAGTAAAGCATTCAGAGGGTTCATTTCATCCATCCCTTGAATATGATCATAAACAGCATTACTAAAAAAGTTCATCGATTCAATCGTTGCTTTAAACAGTCCCGTTCGACTACTCATTCGCATCTCCAAATGATCACCAGCTAAAGGCCAATATATCTCTTCCATATCAAATAATATCTGGTGATACGAATCCTTGAAAGGCAGATGAGTACTCTGCTCACTCATCCGTTTTATAGTCACCGTATGCTTGGGCACTGAATATAAAAAGTTAATGTCAGAATGTGTTATCATCCCTGAATCTAGAATAATCTCCATCGCAGCCCGCCCTGCCATAATTCGAAGTGAATCAAAAATTATTTTTTTTGAATATAGTTTTAGACTAATACTATCATTGGGTGTAATATGCAATAAAGCTGGACTCTCTTCCGTTCCTGTTCCTGAAAACGTCACTCCATGATAAGTGATCCCACCTCGAAAATAAGCATCTTTACAAAGATCTTTAATTTCAACATCAGTATCATACGAAATAAATTCAGGAAAAGGTGTCTTTTCATCCCTAGTATATTTTAATGCATTATCTTTTAGCTTTCCGAAAATGGAACGATGATATTTCGATTCATAGTTAAAATACACCGAATCCGCCATATAAAATGAAGATCTCAATTCTATCTTATATCGATTTAAAGTGACAGTCATTTCATCTGCTGTGTTCGGCCAAATGACCTTCCCCCCATTCGCATTAAAAACACCATCTCCAATTCTATAATTTCCAGTAGTTGTAAAAATTCGAATGGTATCTTTACGCGTCATACAATACAAATCGACTTCATTGAACTCTATCAATAAGGAATCTTTACCCGACCATTTAACAGCTCCTTTTATTTGCCATTTGTGAGCAGCTCCATCAAATAAAAATTGCTGACTAGCTAAAGGAAAAGTGCTTAGTAAATACTCTTTCACGATTGTACGTTTACGTTCCTCCGCCAATAACGAACTTTGTAAACCTTGTAACCAAACCTTTAGATTCTCTTTCTCCTCGCGTTTACAAAACGCATTCACACATAAAATATAATTTTTCAACTCGGGAGAAACGCTTACTCGTAATTTCTGTAAATCTCGGAAAATAGAATCTACGATCTGCTTTTCCTCTACATCTAAGAAAGAGCCAGTCATCACCGAAACATAATCTTCCAGCAAAGCTGCTCTATCAACAGGACGCAGAGTTTTAAAAATCAACTCCATTTCCTCACTCAATATTTTTGCATCTTGCCCACTTACACAGAAAGGCGTGCACAACACAAAAAACAAACAAAATTTCAACACCCAACTTTTCATCATATACTTCATTTGACACGATCATTTAGCATGACCCCAAAAGATCAACACTCCACACTTAAACTCTATTAAAACAAAATTTTATACAAAAATAGAATTCCCTGAGCAATATTCTTTAAAAAAACACTATTTTTACAAGACAGACAAACATACAACTTTATAAGTTATATTGTACCACCGTTTTATAAATTTTAATAGACGATTTAAATTGTACTTTATGAAAATATTAAATGAACAAAACTACCGATCACTGATTTTTAGTAAATATACGACGATGCTAAAATCATGTCGAAATTTAATCTCTGCCAAAGACATACAACTGATCCGTCAAGCATTTAAAATTGCCATCAGGAACGAACTTAATAACTCTAATTCTAATTATCAAGCAATCATTCAAATACTGGATACAACTTTAATTGTAACTCAAGAGATTGGTTTAGGGCGTATATCTATCATTTGCACCATGCTACACAAAAGCGTCGAAAAAGATCTATTGAGCTTAGAAAAAGTACGAGAAATATTTGGCGAAAAAGTTTGGCAGATCATCAAAGGACTAAAAGAAATCAGCTATATCTATGCCACTCGAACCATTTCTGACTCAGAAAATTTTCGTAAATTACTACTTAGTTTTGCCGAAGATATTCGAGTACAACTCATATTTCTAGCAGAACAGCTATATGCACTTAGAGAAGCAGATACCCTCTCCGAAGAAGAACAACAACAATTAGCCAAAGAAACAAACTATATCCACATACCTTTTGCACATCGTTTAGGCTTATACAATATCAAATCAGAAATGGAGGATTATGCCTTACGCTATCTCAATTCTGATATATATATGGAAATAGAGCAAAAGTTAAAAGACTCAAAAGCAACACGTGAGACTTATATTGCTCAATTTATTGCACCGATTACAGAGGAATTGGACAAAAAAGAGATAAAGTACAAAATGAAGTATCGAACAAAAACCATTGCATCTATTTTTAATAAAATGCGAAAAAGTCAGGTGGAGTTTGAAGAGATATATGATATTTTTGCTGTCCGTTTTGTGATCGATAGCGTTGGAGAAAATGAAAAACCAGATTGCTGGAGAGTCTATTCAATTCTTACAGATAGATATACCCCAAATCCTCGGCGCTTACGAGATTGGATTTCTGCTCCCAAATCCAATGGATATGAATCCTTACAAACCACTGTATTAGGACAAGATAATCGTTGGGTGGAGGTTCAAATCCGCACAGAACGAATGGACTATATGGCTGAAAAAGGATTTGCTGCACATTGGAGATATAAAGGGGGATCCTCAGATGCTATCATTGAAAATTGGTTGAATGAGTTACGAGAAGTATTGGAAAGTAATGAGTCAAATGCCATCGATCTATTGGATGATATAAAAATCAATCTCTTGGATAAAGAGGTGCATGTATTTACGCCAAAGGGCGATCTAATGACCTTGCATGCAGGAGCAAGTCTTCTTGACTTTGCATACGCTATACATACAAATGTAGGAGGGAAATGTGTAGGAGGAATTGTAAACAACAAAAATGAAACGCTGAGATACATCCTTAAAAATGGCGATCAAATATCTGTACTAACCTCCTCTAACCAACAACCTAAAGTAGATTGGTTAAATTTCACAATTAGCTCGAAAGCCCGTAATAAAATTCGACAATTTCTAAATGAAGAGATTAATTACCAAGCTGACATAGGTAAAGAAACTCTACAACGCCGATTAAAAAATTGGAAAATTGAGTTTAATGATGAGATTATCCGAAAACTGATGCAACATTTCAAGTACAAATTTGCTTTAGATTTCTATCATGGAATTGCTATTGGAAAACACGATACAGCAGATATTAAAGAAGTTCTGACAGCGATTGAGGAACGCCCCATACCCACTGTTATACCAAAAGAGATCAAAGTAGTACAAGTAAAGAAAAATGATGAGAATGTACTACTCATTGATAAAAACATTGACAATATCGACTATAAATTTGCTCCATGCTGCAATCCTGTATTTGGTGATGAAATCATAGGCTTTGTTTCAATTGGCGAGGGCATTAAAGTCCACCGTAAACTATGCAAAAATGGAATAGAACTAAGTCGTCGTTATCCCTATCGCATTGTAAAAACACAATGGACAAATGCTGGCACAACATCATATCAAACCATATTAAACATTACAGGTAAAGATAATGGTGGAATTATCAGTAAAATTACCGAACTTGTGGAAAAAAATCCACACGCCACTTTACGGGCTATATCTGTTAATTCTGCCGAAGGGCTATTTGATGGAAATATCACTGTTTTAATTGATAATATTGAGCATTTATCGCATCTAATTTCACGACTAAAACAGATTGCAGGAGTGATACGAGTGAGTAGACATGATGCGACCTTAGAATAAAAACTTATAATAAGACCATTTATTTAGAATAGAAACATGAAAAAAATCCTTCTACCCCTATTTTTAGCTGGGGCATTAATCACTCAGGCACAAGAAGCCAAGCAGTGGCTAAGTTTAACACCTATACAGGTGGAAGAACCAGCATTTAGTGATGTAAAGAATGTAAAAGAGAAACGATTCTCTCCCTCTATGCTCACAGAATACAATGGTATTAATCTCCATAATTTGGAACCTGCCGTCAATAAAATAGAAAACAATTCACAACAATTGAAATGGAGCTTGGCAGAAATGGAACAAGATACCGTTGTAGTTAAAGAACAAAAGAAAATATCCTTAAATTATCATGCAAGCTATTTTGCCCATAATGATTTTATTCGTGGTACATTTCAGTTCAACATATTTGGTCAAGCTGATATATATATTGATGGAGTGAAAAAAGTCACTACAAATGATGCAAAAACAACTACACGGGATATTAAAGGCGATTGGATACCTGGCAAACACTGTATTATTGTCAAATCACTAAGCAAAGGGGGGAAGATTATATCTGTAAAATTTAAAGCAGATAAAGAGTTTTTAAACCTACCTCTAACATTTACCACCTCACCTAAAAGGGGTAAAACGATCTACGATGTGTTGAATGAAAAAAATATTAGTCGCCTAAACACATCCCCTACAGGAAAATATGCCCTAGTCAGCATTAGTAATGTTGTAGATGGAAAAACAACCGCAAATACTTATGTATATCGTATTGCCGATAAAAAAATAGTCTACACATTCTTTGGTCATGCTGTCAGTAGTTTACAATGGATTCCAGAAAAAGATCAATTATCATTCCTTCAACCCGAAGGTAACGGTCGATCACTATACGTTTACGATATTGAACAACAGCAACAAACTTGCTTGATTCGTGAAGATAAAAAAATAACACACTATACTTGGTCGCCCGATCGCTCATATCTGATTTACAACGACACAGAGAATTACAGTGAAAATGATTGGGAGTTACGAAAATTAGATGGGGTACAAGATCGTCATTCCCATTTCCGTTATCGCTCTTTTTTATGCAAATATGATTTTGAAACTGGCTTACACTCTCGTTTAAGCTGGGGAAATCTAAGTACTTCACTGATGGATATTAGTCCAGATGGGAAAAAATTACTTTTCTCAAGTTCATATCCCGTATACACCGAATATCCTTTCTCAAAACAAAATGTTTATATGATGGATATTACGAACATGAAAGTAGATACATTGTGGCAAGATCGTCTATTTGGTGTCACGGGTAGTTTTTCTCCAAATGGGAAAGAACTACTTCTAAAAGGTGGACCTTCGGCATTTGGAAAGCTGGGTGAAAACATTGGAAAACAAAAAATAGCGAATCAATATGACAGTCAACTGTATATTTACAATTTGTCAACAAAAGCAGTAAAAGCAATCACCAAAAAATTTGATCCTGCAATAGAATCGGCAATATGGCATAAAAACGGAACCATATATGTAAAAGCTACAGCAGCAGATTTTGTTTGGCTATACCAATATAAAGGGGAACAATTCACTCGTATTGAATGTTCAGGAGATATTATTTTACAAACAAGTTTCTCAAAAGAAGGGAATCAAATGATGTACACAGCATCAAATACAAACTACCCTCCTCGTATCTACACATTCAATTTATCAAACAACCAAAATGCTTTATGGAAAAATCTGGCGACTGAACAGTATAAGAATATTGTGATTGGAGAGATGAAAGATTGGGACTATCCATATAAGAAGGAAACACTAATAGATGGGCGTTATTATCTACCAGCTAATTTTGATGCCTCTAAAAAATATCCATTAATTGTTTATTACTATGGTGGAACAACTCCTGTGTCACGTACTTTCGGTGGTCGCTGGCCCTTTAATCTGTATGCAACAAATGGATATATT
>CAMRAP010000057.1 GCA_947039985.1 uncultured Odoribacter sp. | reverse complement strand
AGTTATTGCATTTTCAGAGATCGTAAAAAACATTATTACAGGATTCTTATTTTCACTTTTTTTAGCAGGAATACTCAAGAGAAAAGAGGAAGCAAAAAAGATAGATGTTTAAATTTTAGAGCTTACAAAATATAATATTATGGATATATCAGTCATTATTCCCCTATATAACGAAGACGAGTCATTGCTCGAGCTTATTGCTTGGATTGAACGAGTGATGAAAGCAAACCATTTTTCGTATGAAATTGTTACGATAGACGATGGGAGCAAAGATAAGTCATGGGAGATTATAGAACTTGAATCTCAAAGAAACAACAGCATACGGGGAATAAAGTTCCGCCGCAACTATGGAAAATCAGCAGCCTTACACTCTGGTTTTCAAGTGGCTCAAGGTGATATTGTTATTACTATGGACGCTGATATGCAGGATAGTCCTGACGAAATACCAGAGTTATACAATTTGATTATAAAAGAAAACTATGATATGATTTCTGGTTGGAAACAGAAAAGATACGACCCATTGTCTAAAACAATTCCAACCAAATTGTTTAATGCCACAGCGCGAATGTTTTCAGGAATCAAACTACATGATTTCAATTGTGGTTTAAAGGCTTATAAAAATAAAGTCGTCAAAAACATTGAGGTCTATGGCGAGATGCACCGCTACATCCCCATCCTTGCTAAACAAGCTGGATTTACACGCATTGGTGAAAAAGTTGTACAACATAGATCACGCCAATATGGTGTTACAAAATTTGGAGGTTTAAATCGTTTTGTAAATGGTATCTTGGACTTACTTTCTATTACCTTTATCACCCGATTTGCAAAAAAACCAATGCATCTATTTGGAACTATTGGTATGCTACTTTTTATGATTGGATTTTTTTCCGCAGCATGGCTTGGAATTGATAAAATTATCAGCCTCTATAAAGGGACTCATGCCATACTAGTCACAAGCAATCCTTTTTTCTATATATCACTAGTTTCTATGATATTAGGAACGCAACTATTTATGACAGGATTTGTGGCTGAATTGGTGTCACGCTCTTCAAGTGAACGCAATGCTTATTCAATAGAAAAAGAGGTGTGATTTAAACATCATACCTCTCCCACACTGTTTTAGCAATGCAATGATTCACACTTTCAGACTCATTGCACAATTGGTGATGTATAACAAGGCGATCCTCACTCTTTTCTTCTATACTGTAATTAGAAAAAATTGTGCTATCAGGCATAATTTCGTGAGCATATATGACCTCTATTTCTACTAGGAGATGCTCTTTTAGAAATTCAAAAGACAAGGAATTCGTTATCCAACGGACATAAGATGCTTGTGTTACATGACCATTAAAATCAATGTTATCAAAAGTAGCTTCAAACTGCCGTTTACCTTGTATCTCGCTGAGTTGAAACTCCTTTTCATTTAGGATTGAAGTCAGCTCTAAATGAGGAATATCATGCTCTGTACTCATCTTTACAACCTCTTCGCTCTGGCGCATAGGACGACGACGATTAAGGTCGATATACATCCATTCCGAACTTGCCCGTACCAACTCTTCTCCACTTTCACGAATCATACGACAATCACGCAAAGCAAACAAACGATCAATACCTGAAGGCCAAGTTTCAATATACACCTCTTCACCCTGCAAGGGCACCTTTGATAATTCTATGTGTTGACGATGTAACATCCAAGTCATCCCCTCCTTATTCAAACTAGTAACATCCACTCCATACAACTCGGTTTGAGCCTCTGCTGCAGATGTAAACAAATCACATAAAATCTTTATAAACAAACGCCCTTTGTAATTGGTATAGTGATTATGAATCTTTACTTTGTCTATATACTTTGTCGTCTTCATACGTTTATAATTAAATGATATTCACTTCTGGTTCTATCCAAACCCCAAATCTCATAAAAACACTCTTCTTTATTTCGTTCGCTAAATATGAAATCTCTGTTCCATCTGCTCCCCCTTGATTGACTAAAACCAAGGCTTGTTTTTCATACACTCCTGCATTTCCTAAACTTTTCCCCTTCCATCCGCACTGTTCAATTAACCAAGCAGCAGCTAATTTACAGTTTTCTTCATCTATTGTATAAACTGGTAGCCCTGGATACTGTTGTAATAAATAGTCTGCCGTTCTTGAATCAACCACTGGATTTTTAAAGAAACTACCTGCACTAGGAAAATCTTTTATATCAGGCAACTTCTCATTACGGATAGAAATAATAGCTTGCTGTATATTTTGTAAACTCAACTCAACTCCCCACTTTTCAAGTTCACTTTTTATACTACCATACTCCAATTTAAATATAGGCTGCTTTGTCAAGCGAAAAACAACCCGGGTAATGATGTATTTATTTTTCCACTCTCTTTTAAAAGCACTGTCTCTATAAGAAAATTGACAATCCACAGCATCAAAATAGACCTGTTTCGCTTTTTCTAAATCAATGGCTTCAACCTTAAAAATGGTATCCCCTGCTTCCATTCCATAGGCTCCTACGTTTTGTACGGGTGCTGCTCCTACATGACCAGGTATCAATGCAAGATTTTCAACTCCTCCATAACTATTCTCCACAGCCCAATCTACCAATGTATCCCACTCCTCTCCTGCTCCTACTCGAACATAAACAAATTCTTCGTCCTCGCTGACCAACTCTATGCCCTTCATCATCGGATAAAAAACAGTACCGTCAAAATCAGCTGTAAAAAGGAAGTTGCTACCCCCACCCAAAATTAATACCTCATCAGGATCAAATTCATATGCACCAACAAATTCCAGCAACTCAGATTCTTGACTAGCCTCCACAAAATATTTACATCGAACGTCAATACCGAAAGTATTATACGCCTTTAAACTATAATTTTCTCTTATTTCCATATCTCAGCTCTTAGCTTCTGACTTTTTGCTTCTGGTTTTTATCCCATTCTTTATTATCTTTGCACAAAGATACAAAAAACATGCACACTTTACCAAAAGCATTTGAAGAGAGAATAAAAAAACAACTACCAGAAGAGGCAGATGTCTTTTTAAATTCCTTACAAACAAAATCACCAACAAGCATACGCTTGAATCTGAAAAAAATAGCTTCACCTGATAATCTATTTACAGATGCTCTAGCTTCAAAAAGAGTAGAGTGGTGCGACAAAGCTTGGTATCTCAACCAACGTCCTATATTTACGCTAGATCCATGCCTACATGGAGGTGCTTATTACGTACAAGAAGCCTCATCTATGTTTATAGAGCACATCATCAAGCAAGTGATGCCACCATATCCCATTCGAGCTTTAGATCTATGCGCTGCCCCAGGAGGAAAATCTACGCTAATCGCTTCTATGCTGAATAATGATAGCCTGTTAGTTAGTAATGAAGTTATCCGCTCACGTGCATCCATTCTAAAAGAAAATATCATCAAATGGGGACAAGATAATATTGTCGTTACAAGCAATGACCCTGCGGATTTTAAAAATTTAGAGGGTGCTTTCGATATGATACTGGTAGATGCTCCCTGTTCTGGTGAAGGAATGTTTAGAAAAGATAGTGTTGCTATTCAAGAATGGAGCGAAAATAATCTGCAACTATGCAAAGAAAGACAGCAACGTATTTTAGCTGACATTTGGAATTGCTTGAAACCGGGAGGAGTCCTTATTTACAGCACTTGTACCTATAATCCGGGGGAAAACGAAGAGATTTTGGAATGGCTTATGGATGAATGGCAAGCAGATAGTATACAGATTGAGCATTCATTCGACACTATTACGCAAGGAAGCTCTAAGGCTCATTGCTATCACTTCTACCCTCATAAAACAGAGGGAGAAGGTTTTTTTACTGGTGTTGTTCGGAAAATAGATGGAAAAATATACTCTCCCCGAAAAAATAAGAAACAAAACCACAATACTAAAATAGAGATTCCAACAGAGCTAAAAGCACTAATAAACAATTTAGAACGATACACCCCTTATGCAATAGAAAATCTTATCGGTATTGTTCCATCCATTCATTCAGAATTTATCGACCACCTTAGTCATTCATTACGCATGATTTATAGAGGTTGTGAACTGGCAGAAATGAACAACCGAAAGGTGAAATTACGACACGCACTAGCCCTATCTCAAACATTGAATCAAGAGAATTGTGCAATATACGAAGTAGACCGCCATACGGCACTTACTTTTCTACGCAAGGAAGAGATTCCAACACCTGATATCTCTGGCAATTGGCTACTGATTTCTTACCAAGGCATTGGCTTAGGTTGGTGTAAAAACTTGGGGAATCGACTCAATAATTACTATCCCAAAGAGTGGAGAATAAGAATGGAATTAAAAAATATATAAAATGAATATAAACAATAAAATAGCGATCACTGGTGCTGCAGGTAATCTTGGAGGTATTTTGGCCCGTAATATGCTTAATGATGATGTTGTTTTAAATTTATTAATCCATAACAAAGCAATTAAAGAAGATTTAAGCAAACACTCCAATATTCATATTTTTCGAGTTGATTTAAACAATAAAGATACATTAAAGGAATCGATGACTGGTGTTGATACAATTGTGCATTTTGCAGGAGTATTATTTAAATACTGCCCTGAAAAATTTTTACCAACAACAAATATTACTTATTTTAAAAATCTGCTAGATTCTGCTACAGAATCCAAAGTTCGTAGAATTGTTTTAATTAGCTTTCCTCATGTCGAAGGCGAAACTTTTCCTCACCAGCCAGCCAATGGTTCTCTAGATGGTATACCAAACTCATCGCATGCAGCAACTAGATTAGAAGAAGAAAAACTACTTCTCGCTCAAAACCATGTTGAAGGAGTTATTTTACGGTGTGGAATGGTCTACGGAAAAGGTATTTTAATGATAGATACTGCCCGATTATTTTCTAAATATGCTCTACTTGGAATATGGAAGAAGCCAACTTTCATCCATTTAATTTCAACAGAAGATTTTGTAAGAGCAACAAAAGCATCAATATACAAGAAAGAAGCTATTGGCATATATCATATAGGTGATGATGGTGTACAAACATTACAAGATTTTTTAAATGAAACAACAAAATATTGGAAAACGAAACGTCCATGGAAAATGCCTTTATGGATGATTAATACTGCCGCTCTTATTTTTGAATACATATCATTAATCACTGGATGCCGTAGCCCTTTAACTCGTGATTTTATAAAAATAGGCCAAGTTTCATACTATGGAAACACAGCACGTATGAAACAAGATTTATTACCCACATTAAAATTTAAAACATTTCAAGAAGGTTTGCATACACTATAATAGATATCAGTCAGTTATATACAATCTTTTTTAATATCAATACACAAAACAATGAATTATACAGAAGTTAATTTTACAATAGTCCCTTATTCTGAGGATGTTTGCGATGCACTAATTGCTGAATTAGGAAATATTGGATTCGATAGTTTTTCAGAAACAGACAGTGGTTTTAGTGCTTACATTCCATCCAAAGAGTTTAAGGAGGAAAACATCAATGAACTTGAATTAATGCTATTCTTTTCAGAAAATTTTAAAATAACAATGAAGTCTGCAGAGATTGCCGACCAAAATTGGAATAAGATGTGGGAGGATAACTTCACCACAATTGTGGTAGATGACCGCATACAGGTGCGCACAAAATTCCATGAAGCTGTTCCCAATATAGAACACGAGATTATCATCGAACCTAAAATGAGTTTTGGAACAGGGCATCATGCAACAACAGTACTTATGCTTCGCACCATACTTGAAAGAGGAGCTGAAATAAAAGGGAAGCAGGTGTTGGATATGGGCTGTGGAACAGGTATTCTTGCCATCATGGCGGCAAAAGTTGGAGCAAAACAAATTATAGGAATAGATATTGACGAATGGGCATATAATAATGCCATGGAGAATATCGAAAACAATCACTTGAGCAATATTACTATCAAAATTGGAGATGCATCATTGCTAGAAAAGGAAAACAATTTTGACATCGTGCTTGCCAATATCAATCGAAATATACTGTTAAACGATATGCTACACTATATCGATAAATTAAATTCAAATGGGTGGCTTATTATGAGTGGTTTTTATTTGCAAGATTTACCATTAATTCAAGAAAAAGCTGAATCTTTAGGACTTATTTTTAAAGCTTATCATGAGGAAAAGCAATGGGTTTCAGCAAGCTTCTACAAAAAATAATCTTGTTGTTTAATTTTAAACAATCTCTTGCTTTATCCAAATAGATATAGCACTTTTGCAATCGCTAAGAAAAATAATATTCAATAATCATATATATAGAAATGAAAGTTTTAAAATTCGGAGGAACCTCCGTTGGTAGCCCAGAAAGAATTCGTGGTGTAGTTGAATTAATTTCAGACGAACAGCCTAAAATTGTTGTTTTATCAGCCATGTCAGGAACTACAAATACATTAGTTGAAATTTCTAATTGTTTATATCGCAACGAAAAACAGGAGGCTCTTCATATTATTCAAAATCTGGAAGAAAATTACTATACTGTAATTTCAGACTTATTTAAAACGGAAGAATATACTCAAAAAAGTAAACAGTTTATCCAAACAACATTTACTTATCTACGCTCTTTTATCAATAATATTTTTTATCCTCTACAAGAGAAAGCGATACTTGCGCAAGGAGAAATCATGTCCACTACGCTAATGCACTATCATCTAGAAGAGTGTGGAATAGAAAATACGCTTTTATCTACACTTGAATATATGCGTATAGATAAAGATTGTGAGCCAGACTATTTCTATATTCAACAAAACTTACAACGTGAGCTTGCTAAACCAAATGTAAAAAAAATAATCATTACACAAGGATTTATCTGTCGCAACGCTTATGGAGAAATTGATAATCTCAAGCGAGGAGGTAGTGATTATTCAGCGGCCCTTGTCGGTGCTGCAATCAAAGCTGAAGAGATTCAGATATGGACAGATATTGATGGATTTCACAATAACGACCCTAGAGTGGTTGAAAATACAAAAGCAATTCGCCACCTTTCATTTGATGAAGCGGCTGAATTAGCTTATTTCGGTGCAAAAATATTACACCCATCAAGTATACAGCCTGCAAAAAAAGAAAATATACCCGTACGCTTGAAAAACACCCTATGTCCTCAAGACGAGGGAACATTAATCACTGAGGATAGCCCCATACAAAATATAAAAGCTGTTGCGGCAAAAAGTGATATTACAATGATTAACATCAAGTCAACCAATATGTTATTGGCTCATGGTTTTCTTCGTAAAGTATTTGAAATATTTGAATCTTGGAAAACGCCTATTGATATGATTGCTACTTCTGAAGTTGCTGTGTCCTTAACTATTGACTGCATAAAAAATCTTGACAATATTGTTTTAGATTTAGAGAAATATGGTATTATCAACATCTATCGTAATATGGCTATCGTATGTGTTGTAGGTGACTTTACAACGGATAAAAATGGAGTATCTGCTCAGGTGTTAGCTGCTTTATCAGAAGTTCCTTTACACATGATTTCATATGGAGGAAGTGAACATAATATTTCTGTTCTCGTAAAGGATGAAGACAAGAAAAAAGCGATGATCGATTTAAGTTGTAAACTCCTATCATAGCAAAACGAATTAATAATATATCGAAATACATTTATGCAATTATCATCACTACCAAGTAATATACAGACCCCTTATTACTACTATAATATTGAACTACTGGAAGAAACGTTACGCCTTGTACTCGATGAATCGAAGAGATATAACTATCATGTTCACTATGCTATCAAAGCAAATGCAAATCCTGTATTACTCAAACTAATTAGTGGTCAAGGCTTTGGAGCAGACTGTGTTAGTGGTAATGAAGTCAGTTGTGCATTAGAATGTGGATTTCCAGCAAACCAGGTCGTATATGCAGGAGTGGGTAAAAGCGACCAGGAAATCGAACTTGCCCTAAAAAACGATATATTCTGCTTCAACTGCGAATCACTACCAGAAATAGAGGTTATCAATGAGATCGCTCAACGTATGGATAAAAAAGTACGAATAGCTATCCGTGTCAATCCAAATGTTGATGCCCACACCCACCATTACATTACTACGGGCATTGAAGAAAATAAATTTGGCGTCTATCTATACGATCTTGAGCACGTGATCACTGAGCTTGTAAAACTACCTCATATCGAACTCATTGGACTACACTTTCATATAGGCTCACAGATTACTGACATGACTGCTTTCCGTGGACTTTGCATCCGTGCCAATGAAATTCAGGCAAAGATGAAAGAGAAAGGTATGGTTCTACCACACATCAACTTTGGAGGCGGATTAGGAATTGATTATCAATCACCTGAAACAAATCCCATCCCTGATTTTAAAGCATATTTTGAGACTTTCGCTAAGTTTTTCGAACCACAACCGAATCAGCAAATACATTTTGAACTTGGACGCTCTATTATCGCTCAATGTGGTAGTTTGATTTCTAAAGTTTTATATATTAAAGAGGGGAAGAAAAGAAAGTTTGCCATATTAGATGCTGGAATGAATGACTTGCTACGTCCTGCCTTGTATCAAGCCTACCATAAAATAGAAAACATTAGTTCCGACAAGCTAGAAGAAAAATATGATGTTGTAGGACCTATTTGCGAGTCATCTGACTGTTTTGGCAAAGATATCACATTGAATGCAACACAGCGAGGAGATATGATTGCTATCCGCTCTGCTGGTGCTTATGGCGAGACTATGGCTTCACGCTATAACCTTCGCAATTTACCCCAATCACTGTTTTCAAAATAAAAGTATTGAAACCATACTTAATCGAATAAGAGGTGATGGATTAGTTCCATCACTATAATGCTCCCCTTTTTTAGTACCATTAAGTCAATATAAAATATTTGACAATATCAGAATTTATTTGACTTAACAAATGGTCTAGTTTTTGGGGTACATTATAGAAATGTAATTCGAGCATTGTAAAGTTGTTA
>CAMRAP010000056.1 GCA_947039985.1 uncultured Odoribacter sp. | reverse complement strand
CTTCCTATGTATTTGTCTCACTTATGTGAATTTTTGAAAAAAAGTAGATGTTGTAAAAATACAGCTAATTTGTTTCTAGTTTACATAAGTGTTTCAAATATTATGTAACACTAACACTGTTAAACTTTACTTCGTGAGCACTTTAATACAGCTTAATGTAGTACTTTTGTTGGGTCAACTAAGATGGCAAAATGAAATCTACTGAGTATATTCACTAAGGAGGATGTTTTAATAGGGATTTCATACGATAACAAAAACGTAAATTAGAATTGTATGAAAAAGGATCAAGCAAGGATAGGATTTAAATCAAATTTAGGAGCTATTGCAGCTCTTGCAGGATCGGCAGTGGGACTTGGAAATATTTGGAAATTTCCTTATATTGCAGGAACAAATGGAGGAGGAGCATTTCTACTGGTTTATATTTTCTTTATTCTACTCATTGGTTTTCCTGTCATGTTAGCTGAATTCACCTTGGGGCGTCGCTCTCAACAAAATGCTTTTGGTACATTCCGCTTTTTAGCACCAGGCACAAAATGGTTTTTATTTGGTGCGCTATCCATCATTGCTGCAACACTTATTCTTTCATTTTATGGTACCGTATCTGGCTGGACACTTGAATATGTATGGCTTTCACTGACAAACTCTTTTGAAGGGACTAATGCACAAGAAGTCAATGCTATTTATACTGATTTCATCAGCCATCCTTACAAAGCTCTACTTTGGCATATTGGATTTATGGCTATAACAGCTGGAATCATTATGGGAGGTGTGCAAAAAGGAATTGAAAGATATTCTAAAATAATGATGCCTCTATTATTTATCATTATTATTGCACTTTGCATCAATTCAATGAGCTTACCAGGCTCAACACAAGGACTAAAATTCCTATTTTTTCCAGAATTTTCAAAATTGACAGCAAACGGTATACTTGCCGCACTGGGACAAGCCTTTTTCTCCCTATCTTTGGGTATGGGTACTCTACTGACCTATGCATCTTATATTTCTAAAAGAGATAATTTAATGAATATCTCTTTAAAAGTAATCACAACCGATACATTAGTTGCTGTATTAGCTGGAATAGCTATTTTACCTGCTGTATTTTCATTTGGTATTGATCCTCAAGCAGGTCCAGGCTTAGTGTTTATCACTCTTCCACAAGTTTTTCAGCAATTGCCTCTTGGTGAGCTATGGGCTGTTTCCTTTTTCATTCTACTCACTTTTGCTGGTCTGACCTCTGCTATATCTATGCTAGAAGTACCAGTAGCCTATTTAGTTGAAGAGAAGAACATGAAGCGTACTACAGCAACAGGCTTACTAGCAACTGTCATTACCATTATTGGTGGTTTTAATACACTTTCTTTTGGTCCATTGCGAAATGTACAAATCTTGGGTATGAATATTTTTGATGCTTGTGATTATTTATGCTCAAATATATTGCTTCCTATTGGAGGTATTTTAATCTGTGTTTTTGCTGGCTGGTATTTAGACAAAGCTATTATTCTTCACGAAATGAGCAATGAGGGTAGTCTGAAAATACGTTTCTTTAAAGTATATATTCTTATTTTAAAATACATTGCACCTGCTTGTATTCTATTGATTTTTTTGAATATTTTTGGTGTGATAAAATAATTTTATAAGATGCTCTCTATTTTACTCTTATAAAGAGTAACGTCTAGGGTATCTCAAAAGTATGGCTAATAAGGCAAAAAATCCAATAAGCATAGGGTAGTAGAGGTAGCGGATAATTGCTAGGGGTGAAATCGATGCTAATTCAGCAGCAATTAAAAGCTGTGCTCCGTAAGGAATGATACCTTGGATAAAGCAGGAAAAAGTGTCTAGTATACTAGCTGATTTTCGGTTATCAATTCCAAATTTGTCAGCAATGTTTTTAGCAATAGGGCCAATTGTGATAACAGCAATTGTGTTGTTAGCTGTACATAGATTTGCTAAGCACACTAATCCTGCAATACTTAACTCTCCAGCTCGTTTTGAATGAACTCCTTTGGTCAGTTTATCAATGATATAAGTGATACCTCCGTTATATCGGATCATTTCTAGCATACCTCCTGCAAGTAGGGTAATAATAATTAGTTCTCCCATGCCAGTAATACCATCTCCCATTGCTCCAAACCAATCAAGGATGCTACTATTTGAAGTGAACATTCCAATGATCCCAGAGGAAAGAATACCTAGAAATAGCACAAGCATTACATTGATTCCAGATAATGCTGTTCCTAATACAATTATATACGGAAAGACTTTCATCCATTCAACAGTAGTTGTTTGTGATTGTGGTGATACGTGAATACCAGCGAATACATAATAAATAAGTAATAAGATAGCAGCTGGCATAACAATCATACTATTTACTTTAAATTTGTCTTTCATATTACAGCCTTGAGTTTTTGTTGCTGCAATGGTTGTGTCAGAAATAAATGAAAGATTATCTCCGAAAAAAGCACCTCCAACTACCACTGCAACCATAAAAGGTAGCTCAACTCCTGTCTTTTCGGCAATACCAACAGCAACTGGTACTAAGGCAACAATAGTTCCAACAGAAGTTCCAACAGACAGTGAAATAAAACAGGCTGCAATAAAAATTCCAGCCAGTAGAAGATTGTCTGGAAGTATATATAATGTTAAATTTACAGTGGCGTCTATTGCCCCCATAGCTTTGGCTGATTGTGCAAAAGCTCCCGCTAAAATAAAAATCCAAATCATTAAAAGGATATTTTTATTGGAAGCTCCAGCTGAAAAATGAGAGATTCGTTTGTTTAAAGACAAATGACGAGTCATTGAAATTGCAGCAATGGAGGAGATGACAAAAGCAACGGTAATAGGAACTTTATAAAAATCATTTACAATAATAGAGGTAATAAGATAGACTCCGAGGAAAATAAATAATGGACTTAATGCCCAGAATGATGCTTTTGGTTTTTGTGTCATAAATGTGTTATCTAAAGAACATCACAAAGTTAAAGGTTTTTATTTAAATGATCTGAAATTCACTTTAAATAAAGTGAATTTATTATAAGAGTATAAGCTTTTATTGGTATGATTTTTGCATTAAGAATTTGTATGTGTATAGTGTATTGTTTAAAAAAAGTTCAAATATTATTTTTCGTTTTTTTATTGCTAGGGTGTGAATTTTTGGATTACCATCCCTATGACACGCAATTGGGAGATGATGATTTGAGAGAGTTGAATCATAAAAGTATTGAGATTATAGAAAGAAAATGTGCAGATAAAGATACCGTTCGTTTTATTATGATGGGAGATTCTCAAGGTTGGTATGATGAAACAGAAGATTTTGTAGGGTATGTGAATGAGAATTGCCACATTGATTTTGTTGTTCATGGGGGAGATATTACTGACTTTGGAATGACAGAAGAGTTCCTTTGGGTACATGATGACATGAAACATTTAAAGGTTCCCTATGTTGCATTGATTGGAAATCATGATATTCTGAGTTCAGCCAATCATACGTATTGTACAATGTATGGGGCAGAAGATTTTGCATTTACAGCAGGTTTTCTTCGATTTATATGTTTAAATACAAATGCTTTGGAGTATAACGACTCAAAAGAAATTCCAAATTTCTCTTTTATGGAGGCGGAATTGAAGGATTCATTGAATTATACAAATAGTATTGTCATCATGCATGCTGCTCCTGGAACAGAGCAATTTAATACTAATGTCAAAGATGTTTTTCATAAGACTGTTTGTGCATACAGAGGAGCTCTTTTTGCACTAAATGCACATGGTCATCACACTAGTATAAACGACCTATTTGGTGATGATTTTATGTATTATCAGTGTGCATCAATGGGAAAGCGTAGTTTTTTATTATTTACTGTAACTCCTGAAGGATATACTTATGAAGAGATTTTATTTTAATATCAAAAGGGGCCTAGTGCTACTAATGATAATATCTCCATTTTTTTCTATTGGACAAGAGAAAAAAGAAAAGTATCGCTTTAGACCTAATTATGTGAAAGCACAATATGCAGGGGATATTGCTTGTATATCAGCTGGTGTTGGATACAGTTATTCTGAAAATAGATGGGAGACTGAAATACTTTTGGGGTATGTGCCTAAAGGATTGAGGGATAATGGATTTGTAACATTCACATTAAAGCAAAATTATATTCCTTGGAGTGTAAATGTTGTAAAAGATAAAGGAATTTATTTTATTCCATTAACTTGTGCATTGGCTGTGAATATTGCTTTTGATCCTGATTTAGGTCTTCCGAATTTGGCTAATTATGATGGTGGATATGGTTACTATGGTTTTGATCCAAGTATACATTTTAATCTAATGTTGGGACAGCGTATAGTTGTTAAGCGCCCATTTTGTAAAAAAGGAAAAAGGGATATAGCAATATACTACGAAATTGGATCTAATGAATTAACTATAATAAATGCGATTAGAAATAGTTCATTACGTCCACGTGAGTATTTGAACTTAGGTTTAGGTTTAATCTTTACAATATAAGTACACCAATAGGCTACTTATTCAACACACTCACATTTGTTTTCACAGATCTCTTCTGGTACATCTTCGCATTTACCGTATACTTGTTTTGCTAAGTATCTTACAATAACAACGAAGCCTCCTGTTAGGATCAGATTGAGAACCAGACTAAGAATAGCGATGATAAGTGCACTACCACCTAAACTATATCCCATAGCAATGATGATAACTCCTGCTCCAACTTCTCCACGGGTAAACATTCCAATAGATAGCGCTAAACGCTCTAATATATGACGTTCACGATAGAATAGTATGGGAAACATTTTACCAATGTTTGAGATGATGGTTATGGCAAGCACATGTATAGCAATCATGCCCCAAGACATCATAGGTTGTGATGCTGTGACACTTGTACTAGCCTCTGTATCCATTTCTGCACCAAGGAATAGAGGAGTGCTGATGCCTACTAAAAACATGAAAACGTAGGATATGACAGCTGCAATTTGATCGAATGATTTTTCATCTGTTGTATGTGTCACTTTACGTATAATAGCATATGCTTTGTTTTTAAACTTATTATTGCCAGTTAATTTATTACTTTCTGAATAGTGATGAGTTGTTTTCATAACCATTCCAAGTACGAATGCTGGTAGCAGAACTTCAAGGTGAATACCACCCTCAGGTCCAAAGAAATATTTGGTGAGTTGGTAGGTTGAGTTACAGATAACGACAATAAGTATAGAGTATAGAATGACCATGCCAGGTGACTGGTTGATTTTATATACTCCCAGTTTCTTCCAACCAAATATTAAAAGTCCAAATACAAATATTAGAATAACAAATAGTTGCCATTTCATGCCGATCATCATCGCTTGTAGTGGCACCATAAGAATGATGGTGTCAAGATCGTCGAATATAGCTAGTGTTTGTGTCTTGGAGTAGATCCACATTTTTTTAAGTCCTGCTGCTGCTAACATCGTAAATAGAATACCTGCTGAGGTTGGAGCGGCAAAACGTCCTAAAAGTAGATTTTCTTTCCATGCATCCCAATCTCCCATATATTCTGATGGTAGAAGAAACATAAAATAGAGTGTTACAAAAATCCAAGGAGCAGCAGCTGTAAGCATAGCTATAAAATAGTCTGAAACATAAGTGTTCCATTTGGATTTATCCAATTTAAATTCACGACCGACATTTATCATTATAAATGAGAGACATATAAACATTAAAGCGTGCAGGTCAGATTTTATCGAAACATAAAGGTCACCGAGTAAATGTGGAAGTGTTTGTGAACATATAAGGCCTAAAATAAGGAATAGGGAAAATAGTATAACTTTCTTCATAAATTTTTCTAAGGTATTTTTTTATTATGTTTATATCACAACTTGTACAAATGTATACATTTTTCATATGATTAAGTGGCATATTCATATGTTTTTATAGAAAAATATTTTAGAATATGATTTTTTTACAAATAGGATCTCATTCAAGTGATAAATGAGTAGATATTGCAATAAACCTAAAATGGGTCAATATAGATTCCAATAAGTTTTGTATCTTTGGACGTTTGTAGCATTCTATAAATTAATTCACAGAATGCATGTTTATAATCATTAAAATGTAATGGCAAAATATCTCAATGTAGAGGAATTTTTAGAAAAAGCAGCTCAAGGACTACCTATTATAGATGTTCGTTCGCCTGCTGAATATGAGCAGGCTCATATCCCAAGTGCACACACTCTTCCTATTTTTGATAATGAAGAGCGAGCTATTGTAGGAACAATGTATAAAAAAGTGGGACGGATTCAGGCTGTGCAGAAAGGTTTGGAGTTGGTGGGTACAAAATTGAAGAATTTTACCAAGTTTGCCTTGAAATTGAAATCAGAGGAGATTTTAGTGCATTGTTGGAGAGGTGGAATGCGAAGTGCCTCTATGGCTTGGTTGTTTGAAACGGTTGGTTTAAAAACCTATGTTTTAATGGATGGTTATAAAGCTTACCGCAATCATGTGCTGAATTACTTTGACAAAGAGTATAAGATTATGCTACTTGGAGGATGTACAGGAGGTGGAAAAACAGAAATACTTCAACTGTTAAAAGAAGCAGGTGAGCAGGTGATTGATTTAGAAGGTTTAGCCAATCACAAAGGGTCGGCATTTGGATCGATAGGACATGCTCCACAGCCATCGTCAGAATATTTTGAACATCTCATTTACAATGAACTAGTACAATTCGATCCCAATAAAGTGATTTGGCTTGAAGACGAAAGTAGAAATATCGGTAAAAATTTTATTCCTCAAGGTTTTTGGAAAACAATGAGAGAGGCTCCTCTGGTTGAGATAGATACCTCTTATGATATAAGATTAGAACGAATCATGCGAGATTATGCTTGTTTTAATGCAGAAGAGTTGGCTGTATCCATTTTGAAAATAGAAAAAAGATTGGGATTTGATAAATGTCAAAAAGCTCAAGAAGCTTGTCTAAATGGAGATGTTACCTTTGCAGCTAAAATTTGTTTGGACTATTACGATAAACTTTATGGTAGTTCACTTGAGAATAGATTTCCCAAAGGATCGACAAACTATTTTAAGTTATCAATTGATAACTTAGAGTTAGACCATGTTGTTCCTAATTTATTAAAAATCATAGAAGAATACAATGTCAGTTCGCAAAAATAGAGTAACGATAGTTATCAATAAATATGGAATGGGAGAGGCACCTGAAGACTTGAGTTTACTACTTTTGAAGAACTATTTATCAGTACTACTTCAAGAAAAGGAGATGCCGACCTATATCTGTTTTTATGCAGATGGTGCAAAAGTAACTACAAAAGGTTCGCCCGTTTTAGAGGAATTAAAAGAGCTTAGAGATAAAGGAGTAAATATGATGATATGCAAAACCTGTCTTAATTTTTACCATAAATTAGATGAGGTAGAGGTAGGAACAATTGCAACAATGATAGATATTGTAGGTGCTCAATACAATAGTGATAAAGTAATAGTATTATAAGATATATTGGAAAAGATGTCAGAAAAAATAAGACTTACCCAATTTAGCCCAGGTGCTGGTTGTGGATGTAAAATAGCTCCTAAAGATTTGGAAGAAATACTAAAAGGTAGTTGCTCGTCTAAAGTATTTGAAAATCTACTGGTTGGTAACGATAGTAAGGATGATGCAGCAGTGTATGATATTGGAGGTGGTAAAGCCATTTTGAGTACAACGGATTTTTTTACTCCAATTGTAGATGATCCATTTGATTTCGGAAGAATTGCTGCGACGAATGCTATCAGTGATATTTATGCTATGGGTGGTAAACCTTTGATGGCCATTGCTATATTGGGTTGGCCTTTGGATAAACTACCTGCGGAGGTGGCAAATCAAGTCATTTCTGGTGCACGAAGTGTTTGTGATAATGCCGACATTCCATTGGCTGGAGGACATAGTATAAGTAGTGCTGATCCTATATTTGGTTTGGCAGTGACTGGTATTGTGGACAGTGAATTGGTCAAACAAAACAATCAAGCAGAAGAAGGTTGCTTACTATTTTTAACAAAGCCAATAGGTATAGGTCTTGTTGCTTCTGCTGAGAAATTTGGTGTTGTCACTGACAAGGATAAGAAAGTGGCACTCGAATTAATGACTACTTTAAATTTACCTGGTGCTGAATTAGCTAAAGTTAAAGGGGTGAAATCTCTTACAGATATAACTGGTTTTGGTCTTGCTGGTCATGCACTAGAAATGGCAGAAGGAAGTCATTTAAGAGCGGTGATCAATTATAATTCTATCCCAAAAATTGAAGGGGTAGAGTATTATATAGAAAAAGAGTGTATGCCCGGTGGAACTTTTAGAAACTTCAATAGCTATGGGCATAAAATAGATATGCCAGAGAATTTCAAGCCTTTACTGTGCGATCCTCAGACATCTGGCGGACTTTTAATTGCAGTAAAAAAGGAAAATATAGAAGAAGTGAGAGAGATTGTAGCCAAATATAATCAACCTCTTTTTGAAATCGGCTATTTGGAAAAATATACCGCAGGTGCTTATTTACAAGTCGTGTAGATAGTCGTTGAATTTTCTTTCTAAAATAACAATCCCCTCTCTTGATATATGGCTAAGAGAGGGGATTGTTTTATCGTTTAGTAAACGGAATCGTTTCTTATTTTAGTGTGTATTTGACATCTTTCTCTAAGTCAAAACCTCCTTCAAATTCATTGTTTTCGATAGTGACATTTGTCACTCTTTCCAAAAGGAATTTGTGTTTATTCCAATGAAATGGTAGATAGTCGTTATTTTTTACCACTTTATTATTTCTAAATACCAATCCATCCAATGATTTTGCATACACGATAGGATTGTCGAATGTTTCGAAATAGTTATCTTCTATGACAACACCTGGAAAATCTTTCCCTCCATGGAAGTATTTAATCTGATTTTTCAAATCTGGAATTTCTGGGTAGATAGAAATAATCGCATTGGTAAATTGAAACTCATTGGTTAATGAAGAGATAAATTTATTTTTCTTTATAATAACCTCTCTACAAGCTCCCGTTTCAAACCATCCATTACAGTCGCCACAGAGTAGAATGGCAGAACCAGAAGTGTGGTCAAAAAGATTGTTTTCAATAATCGTTCTCTTGGGAGTACTAAACAAAGTGCCTCTTGCTCGATTATTTCTAGATCGGAAGAGCACACGTCTGAACTCCAGTCACTCCGGAGAAT
>CAMRAP010000055.1 GCA_947039985.1 uncultured Odoribacter sp. | reverse complement strand
CCCTCCAGGAGCTCCATTGTTTATGATCATTTCTCGATTGTTTGCTATTTTTGCTCCTTCTGTTGAGACTCAAGCCTTGATGATCAATTATATGTCAGGTCTTTGTTCTAGTTTTACTGTTTTGTTTCTCTTTTGGTCGATTGCACATCTAGCACGTAAACTCGTGCTAAAAGAAGGGGAGCAAATGACTTTGAGTCAACTCATAGCAATTATTGGAGCCTCTGTTGTTGGATCATTGGCGTATGCATTTTCCGATACATTTTGGTTCTCTGCTGTGGAAGGGGAGGTATATGCCATGTCATCTCTCTTTACTGCAGTTGTCTTTTGGGCCATTTTAAAATGGGAAAATGTTGCTCACGAACCTTATTCTAATCGTTGGCTAGTGCTTATTGCTTTTCTTATCGGTTTATCTATTGGGGTGCATCTACTTAATTTATTAGCTATACCTGCTATTGTATTTGTATATTATTTTAAGAAATACAAGACAACAAAAATAGGCATGATAAAAACAGCATTGGTCTCATTAATCATCCTTGGCGTGATTAATTTCAAGTTAATCCCTGGACTTCTTGAGATTGCTGGTTTGTTTGAACTCTTGTTTGTCAATGAGATGGGACTTCCTTTTAACACAGGTGTACTGGTTTATGTGTTGCTAATTATAGGGATTTTAGTTTGGGGTATTCGTTATACGATAAGAAAGGAGATGCCTATTTGGAATACAATACTAACTTGCTTTATGGTTATCTTGATTGGATATTCATCGTATTCGATGACTGTTATTCGTTCATTAAGCAATACTCCTATCGATGAAAACACCCCAGATAATGTGTTTTCATTGCTATCTTATATCAATCGTGAACAATATGGGGACTCGCCCTTAGTATATGGACATTACTACAATGCACCAGTGGTTGAGAATGGAGAAGGTAGTCCGATGTATTATCAAAACAAGGAAACCAACGTTTATGAAAAGATCGGCAATAAATATGAGCCTATATATGACAAACGTTTTTGTGGTCTTTTTCCAAGAATGCATAGTTCTCGGAATAATCATCCTCAGTTATATTCTATGTGGGCAGGAAAGAACAATGGTCCAACATACACAATAGATGGAAAATCGGTGACTGTTCCTAGCTTTGGGAACAATTTGAAATATTTTTTCAAATATCAACTCGGTCATATGTATTGGCGTTATTTTATGTGGAATTTCTCTGGTAGGCAGAATGATGTTCAGAATCGTGGGGACATGCTTAATGGGAATTGGATTACAGGTATTCAGTTTTTGGATGAAATGCGATTGGGTAATTTGTCCGAACTTCCTGATCATTTAAAAACGGAGGAATCGAGAAATAAGTACTATATGCTCCCTTTTTTGCTTGGTATTTTTGGAATGATCTATCAATATCGTAAAAAAGCACAGGGTAAAAAAGATTTTTTTGCTGTCATATTGCTGTTTTTGATGACGGGTATTGCTATTATTATTTTCTTGAATCAAGGGCCTATGGAGCCGCGTGAACGTGACTATGCTTATGCTGGATCTTTTTATGCATTTTCTATTTGGATCGGCCTAGGGGTGCTGGCTATTTGGGAGTTTATGAATAAACACATCAAAAAAATCAATCCTACAAGCTCTGCAATTGCAGTTGGTGGTATATGTCTATTGGTTGTGCCCATTAATATGCTTGCTGAAAATTGGGATGATCATTCACGTGCAGGGCGATATGCAACAATAGCACATGCTAAGAATACGCTGAACTCATGTGAACCGAATGCTATTCTATTTACTTATGGAGATAATGATACATTTACATTGTGGTATGCACAAGAGGTTGAAGGGGTGCGTCGAGATATTCGCGTTGTGAATTTAAGTTTGTTAAATGGCGGTTGGTATGTTGACCAGATAGCCCGTAAGGCTTATGAATCTGACGGTGTTCCTCTCTCATTCACATATAATCAATATCGGGATGGAAAGAGAGATTATGTTTATATTTTTGAACGTTTCTCTAAGGCGAACATGAAAGATGCACTAGAGTTTGTTGCTAGTGATATACCACATACAAAGAAAATACCAGGTGAAACTACAGGAAGATTAATTGATCATATGCCAACAAGGAATCTATTTATACCGATAGATTCTGCTCAAGTAATCGCTCAAGGAGTTGTAAAGCCAGAGGATGCAGATAAAATTGTGAAAGAGATCAATATTAATCTAAAAGGAAGTGGAATGTCAAAGTCTGATCTGATGATGTTTGATATTATTAGTCGTAACAATTGGGAGCGACCTATCTACTTCTTTGGGGGAGGTGGCTCTGATAGTTATAAAGGTTTTGAAAAATATTTTCAATTAGAGGGTGTAGCTTATCGCCTAGTTCCTATTGAAACAAAGGCTACTGGTTTAGGATATGGGCGAATAGATTCAGATATACTTTATGATCATGTAATGAATAAGTTCGAATGGGGAAATATAAAAGATACAACAGTCTATATAGATCATTTTCATAATTGGCATGTAGGAGTCATGGGTTACCGTACAAATTTCTTACGCTTGGCAGAACAATTGAAATCGGAGGGCAAAAATGAAAAAGCTATCTCTGTTTTGGATAAAAGTTTGGAGGAGTTACCTTTGTCGCAAATAAAAATCGAGGAAAGCTTAGTGTATTATATTCAGTTATATTATGCGCTAGGAGAAACAGAAAAAGCAAATCAATTATTAATTGAAGTAGCTGATGAGAACTATCAAATGTTAAAGTACATTCATTCTTTATCTCCAGAATTTTCAAATAGATTACAACACAAAGAAAAAGGTAGTTTTGAAATTATTCAAATGTTGTTTAGCATGGCACATCAGGCAGGAGAAAAAGACTTGGCGATGAAAATAGGAAATAAAGTGAATGCAATATTTACTCAAGATCCGATGCATAATGCTCCCCGATCTGCACCCAAAACAAGCGACTCTGCAGAGCAGGTGAAAATGCAGCAAAATTAAAATATTGAATAGAAATATATTAAAACAAATCATATGATTAAAAACCATTCAAATCTTAGCTTTCGCCTAGTAAATAGACTTACTGGCTGGATCGTCTTTATTATTGCAAGTATTACGTACATACTTACAGCAGAACCTACAACTGGATTGTGGGATTGTGGGGAATTTATAACCACTTCTGTTGGACTCCAAGTGGGACATCCTCCTGGGGCTCCACTATTTATGATCATCTCTCGATTGTTTGCTATTTTTGCACCTTCTGTTGAGACACAGGCATTGATGATTAACTATATGTCTGGTATCTGTTCTAGTTTAACCGTATTGTTCCTATTCTGGTCAATTGCGCATTTAGCACGCAAACTAGTGGTAAAAGAAGGAGAACAAATGACATTGAGTCAACTCATAGCAATTATTGGATCATCTGTTGTGGGGTCTTTAGCTTATGCATTTTCCGATACATTCTGGTTTTCTGCTGTGGAGGGTGAAGTGTATGCTATGTCATCTCTTTTTACGGCGGTTGTCTTTTGGGCCATTCTGAAATGGGAAAATGTTGCTCACGAACCTTATTCTAATCGTTGGCTGGTGTTTATTGCTTTCCTTGTTGGTTTATCTATTGGAGTCCATCTTCTTAATTTGCTGGCAATACCCGCGATTGTATTTGTATATTATTTCAAAAAATATACAGTAACGAGAAATGGAGTGATTAAAACAGGGTTATTGTCTTTCGTTATTTTAGGTGTTATCAATTTCGTTTTAATTCCAGGAATTCTTAAAGTAGCTGGTTGGTTTGAATTGATGTTTGTCAATGGAATGGGACTTCCTTTTAATACAGGAGTTATTATCTATGTATTGTTAATCATTGCAGGTTTAATTTGGGGTATTCGTTATACGTTGAGAAAAGAGATGCCTATCTGGAATACAATACTAAGCTGTTTTATGGTTATCCTGATTGGCTATTCGTCTTACTCAATGATTGTTATTCGTTCATTAAGCAATCCTCCTATTGATGAAAATAGTCCAGATAATGTATTTGCTTTATTATCCTATATCAATCGTGATCAGTATGGATCTGCTCCTTTACTATATGGACAGTATTATAACGCACCATTAATAGATATTGAAGAGGGAGCTCCTAATTATTATCAAAACAAAGAGACTGGTGAATATGAGGTGATTGGCTATAAATATGAGGCTGTATATGATAAACGTTTCACTACTGTTTTTCCACGCATGCATAATAGTTCACGACCTTATTATGCTGATTTATATCAGTCTTGGGGAGGAAAAAACAAAGGTGCAACCTATACGGTAAATGGAGAATCAGTAACAGTACCTAGTTTTAGTAACAATTTAACCTATTTCTTTAGATACCAATTCGGTCATATGTACTGGCGTTATTTTATGTGGAATTTCTCAGGTAGGCAGAATGACACTCAAGCTGATGGAGATATTTTGAAAGGAAATTGGTTGACAGGAATTCAATTTCTGGATGAGATGCGATTAGGCAATCTGTCTGAATTACCTGATACGTTGAAGTCTGAGAAGGCGTACAATAAATATTATATGCTTCCTTTCTTGCTTGGGATTTTTGGAATGCTTTATCAATATCGTAAAAATTCACAGGGGAAAAAGGATTTTTGGACTGTTATGCTACTGTTTTTCATGACTGGTATTGCCATTATTCTTTACTTGAATCAAGCACCTATGGAGCCTCGAGAGCGTGACTATGCTTATGCTGGTTCTTTCTATGCATTTTCTATTTGGATAGGTCTTGGTGTACTTGCGATTTGGGATTTGATGAATAAGAATATCAAAAAAATGAATCCGACCATCTCTGCAATAGCAGTTGGGGGAGTCTGTTTATTAGTTGTACCTGTTAATATGGCCGCTGAAAACTGGGATGATCATTCACGTGCAGGGCGATATGCAACAATAGCACATGCTAAAAACTATTTGAATTCATGTGCACCGAATGCCATCTTGTTTACTTATGGAGATAATGATACCTTCCCATTGTGGTATGCACAAGAGGTTGAGAAAGTACGGCAAGATATACGTATTGTAAACCTAAGTCTATTACAAGGTGGCTGGTATGTTGATCAAATGGCACGTAAAGCCTATGAAGCTGATGGAGTTCCAATTTCATTTACACATAACCAATATCGTGATGGGAAAAGAGATCGTATTCGTATTGTAGATCGTTTCCAACGTGCAAATATGAAAGAAGCAATCGCATTTGTAGCTAGTGATTTACCACAAACAAAACAGATCCCAGGTACAAGAAATGTAGAGGATTATATTCCATCCAGAAATTTATTTTTACCTATTGATTCTGCTCAGGTAATCGCTCAAGGAGTGGTGAGACCAGAGGATGCAGGTAAAATTGTGAAGGAGATGAGTATTAATTTAAAGGGTAGTTCGTTGACAAAATCAGACCTGATGATGTTGGATATTATCAGCAATAACAATTGGGAGCGACCAATATACTTTGGTATTGGAATGGGAACTGATAGTTATAAAGGTTTTGAAAAATATTTCCAATTAGAGGGTGCTGCTTATCGTCTAGTGCCTATTGAAACAAATACTTCGGGTTATAATGATTATGGACAAATTAATTCAGATTTATTGTATGATAATATCATGAATAAGTTTGAATGGGGAAATATCAAAGATACAACTGTCAATATCGACTATTTCCACAATCACACGGTTTCAGTAATGAAATATCGAAGTTCTCTTTTACGTTTAGCAGAGCAATTACACGCAGAGAATAAAGTAGAAAAAGCGATATCTGTTTTAGATAGAAGTTTGGAAGAGTTGCCTTTGTCGCAAATAGATGCAGATAATGGTTTGATCGGTTATATTCAGTTGTATTATGCACTGGGAGCAATTGATAAAGCAAATAAATTGCTTGTTGAAATGGCTGATAACAATTATCAGATGTTGAAGTATATTCACTCTTTATCTCCAAAATTTTCAAATGCATCAAGTATACAACGTGAAGAAAATGTTGGTATGCAGGTTGTTGAGATGTTACTAAAAATAGCACAGCAAGCGGGTCAAAAGGAATTAGCTATGGAAATAGGAAATAAGGTGAATTCAATTTTTAATCCAAATCAGGTACAACCTATTCCAAAGGCAAATCCGTATACAACTGATACTGCACAGCAGGTTCAAATGAAGTAATAGATATTAAAGAATAGAATTATGATAACAATAGATCAGCTAAAATTAGTTGAAGAACGCGGTGGTGCTCTGGGGAGGTATCTTTGACATCGATCGTAAAAAGATAGAACTACAAGAAATAGAAATTCGTACACAAGACCCTAGCTTTTGGAATGATGCCAAAGCTGCTGAAAAGGTGATGAAACAGGTACGTGAACTAAAAGGATGGATAGAAGGATGTGAAGACATCAATCGTTCAGTCGGTGATTTAAGCGTATTGTTTGAATTTGCAAAAGAGGGAGAAGCTACTGAAGAGGAGGTCGATGCACAGTATGCAGCGACATTACATCTGTTAGACTCCTTAGAGTTGAAAAATATGTTGAGAGGGGAAGCTGATCAAATGGGAGCCATCCTAAAGATCAATTCCGGTGCAGGTGGAACAGAAAGTCAAGATTGGGCATCTATGCTTATGCGTATGTATATGCGTTGGGCAGAAGCGAATAAGTATAAGGTAACAGTGAGTCACATCTTAGATGGTGATGAGGCTGGAATCAAAACGGTTACCATGCAATTGGAGGGTAGTTTTTCCTATGGGTATTTGAAAGGAGAGAATGGTGTTCACCGTCTGGTAAGAGTATCGCCTTTTAATGCACAGGGAAAACGAATGACCTCTTTTGCATCTGTTTTTGTGACGCCATTGGTGGATGATACGATTGAAATAGAGGTTAGTGCTTCAGATGTCAGTTGGGACACATTCCGTTCAGGAGGAGCTGGAGGTCAGAATGTCAATAAAGTTGAAACAGGGGTACGCTTGCGCTATAATTATGTCGATCCAGACAGTGGTGAAACAAAAGAGATTTTGATTGAAAATACAGAAACTCGTTCACAATTAGGCAACCGAGAAAATGCGATGCGCTTATTACGCTCTATGTTATATGATATGGAGTTTCAAAGGCGAATGGCAGAGCAACAGAAAGTGGAGAGCAACAAAAAGAAAATAGAGTGGGGCTCACAAATCCGTAGCTATGTATTCGATGATCGACGTGTTAAAGATCACCGTACCAATTATCAAGAATCTGATGTTGGGAAAGTAATGGATGGAAAAATAGATCATTTCATCAAGGCTTATTTAATGGAATTTGGAGGTCAAGAGTAAAAAATAAATCATGGAAATGAATTTTTCAAATAGTAAAATATTAATTGTAGGAGATGTGATGCTTGATAAATACTACTTTGGTCGTATTGATCGTATTTCTCCAGAAGCGCCTGTTCCCATAGTTAATATCACTAAAGAAGAGTCTCGATTAGGGGGTGCTGCAAATGTTGCCAACAATATTGCTAGTCTTGGGGGAGAGGTATTACTGTGTGGTGCCATTGGACGTGATCTATTTGGAAGGGAGCTGAAACTGATTAGCAAGCAGCGGAATATAAAAACAGCATTTTTACAAATAAATACTCCTACTACAACCAAAGCTCGTATAATAGGTGGAAAGCAGCAGATTGTTCGAGTGGACTATTCGGATAAATTAGAGCTTAAAAGTGATGACTTTAAAGTATTAAAAGAATTGGTATATTCTCATCTGCCTGAATACGACATTCTGATTATTTCTGATTATGCTAAAGGGCTTATTACAGAAACATTTTGTACCCAATTGATTCGGCATGCACAAAAAGAGGGAAAGAGAATCATCATTGATCCCAAAGGAAAAGAGTGGGAAAAATATTCAGGAGCCGATATCGTTACTCCAAATGTAAGCGAATTAAGTGATATTGTAGGCTATACTGTACCAAATACAGATCGTGCCATAGAGAAAGCAGGAAGAGAGATTCTTGAAAAAAATAATTTAACCTCTTTATTAGTCACACGAAGCGAAAAAGGAATGAGTTTAATTAGTAGTATGCCCCCCATACACATTCCCACATTTTCACAAGAAGTATTCGATGTTAGTGGTGCAGGGGATACAGTCGTGGCTACTCTCGGTATTTGTCTTGCAGCAGGATACAATATGACAGATGCAATGAAAACAGCTAATATTGCTGCTGGTGTTGTGGTTAAAAAGATAGGAACAGCTACTTTAAGTATAGAGGAGCTGGCACAAAACATGGGTAAAGACCTGAAATAAATAAATAAAAGATGAAAAAGATCGGATTATTATTAATTACCATGGCTTGTTGTTTGGCATGTAGTAAGACACAAACCATAAAAGTATTGCAACTAAATATTTGGCAGGAAGGAACAACAATAAAAGGAGGATATGATGCTGTTGTTGATGAATTAATGCGTGTCGATGCCGACTTTGTCATGTTGAGTGAAGTTCGCAATTACAATAACACTCGATTTTGTGACAGAATTGTAGCTTCTTTAAAAGAGAGAGGGAAAACGTACTACTCGTTTTATAGCTATGATTCGGGCTTATTAAGTAAATATCCAATCATTGATAGTGCCACTATTTTTCCATTAAATGGAGATCACGGTAGCATCTATAAATTAGTGGCAGATATGAATGGGCAAGAGGTGGCTGTTTACACCGCTCATTTAGATTATTTGAGTTGTGCTTACTATGATGTAAGGGGATATGATGGTAATTCTTGGGCAAAACTCGACACTCCATTGATAGACATACAGAAAATACTAGAAAAAAATGTTGCTTCACAACGCGATGATGCTATTCGTTTGTTTATAGAGGATGCTGCTAAAGAGAGAGCTAAAGGAAGAGTAGTATTCTTAGGTGGTGATTTTAATGAACCTTCGCATTTGGATTGGACAGAAAAGACGAAGGATATGGCTGATCATCAAGGATTGGTGATTCCATGGACGGTAACTACTTTATTGGAAGAGAATGGCTATGAGGATGCTTACCGGATTTATTATCCTGATCCTGTGAAAAATCCAGGCTACACGTATCCTGCTGATTGTAAAGATACAGCTGTATCCAAATTATCATGGGCGCCAGAAGCTGATGAACGTGAGCGAATTGATTATATATTTTATTCCCCTATTGATGGATTGAACTTGACGAAGGTCATGGTACATGGTCCATCAGGAAGTATTCTTAAAAATGAGCGAACACCCAATAAATCGGCAGATACCTTCTTAGAACCATTAGGCGTTTGGCCTACTGACCACAAAGGTATTATCGCTGAATTCGAACTATTATACTAAAATTTCTATGACAACCAGTTTAGATCAAAA
>CAMRAP010000054.1 GCA_947039985.1 uncultured Odoribacter sp. | reverse complement strand
GGGATATGTACAGATTCCATGTATAGAACGAAATGCTTTTATTGCTCAAAAAGCTAGAGAAACAGCTTTATATGCATTATTCTCAGATGGTACTCATATGGTGTCTTTTGATGATGTTGTCAAGACGATGATGGAAACAGGACGTGATATGCAGGCAAAATATAGAGAGACCAGTTTAGGAGGGTTAGCTTGTATTTATATGGATAAACTAAATTCCAGTAAGCGACAAAGCTAAATAAGATGTTCCAAAATATAACTTAAGATAGTTTATTGACGTTAATCCTACTATAAAT
This sequence comes from uncultured Odoribacter sp., assembly GCA_947039985.1. Classification (GTDB taxonomy): domain Bacteria; phylum Bacteroidota; class Bacteroidia; order Bacteroidales; family Marinifilaceae; genus Odoribacter. The sequence goes on along the minus strand of CAMRAP010000054.1, from coordinate 9,352 downwards.
GATTCGATGTCATATAGGAGGAATAATAAAATATAGAAATGGAAAGAGTCAAGTTGAAAGTATTAGGATTATCGTATAGTATGGCACAAGCAGGGGCTTATGCTTTGATGCTATCAAATGAAGATGGTTCGCATCGTATACCTATTGTAATAGGTATGTCTGAGGCTCAATCTATTGCTGTACAATTTGAAAAAATACCTACTCAACGTCCATTAACACACGATTTGGTGAAGACTCTTGCAGATGAGATGAATGTATCCTTGAAGGAGGTATTTATTTTTCGTTTGGAATCAGGAATATTCTATTCAGAGCTATTATTTCAGACTGATGAAAAGATGATTAAGATCGATGCAAGAACTTCAGACGCAGTTGCTTTGGCTTTACGCTATAAATGTCCCATCTTTTCCACACCAGAGATTATGGAAAAAGCTGGAATATTAGTAGATCAAGGAAAATTAGATACAGAGAAGGGAAAAGCTATATCTGTAGAGGAGTGTCAAATGGAGAGTATACAAAATTATTCCATCAGAGAATTAAGTCGAATGTTAAGTGAGGCTATTCAAAATGAAAATTATGAAAAAGCATCAGAAATTAGAGATGTTATTAAGAATAAAAGTTGAATATTTAGAACAACATATTAATTATAAGTGAGTTATGAGTAGTGTTAAATTTGATTACAGCAAAATATATAATTTTGTTGCTAAAGATGAGGTAAAAGCTTTATATCCAGAAGCTCAAGAGGCTTTAAAGTCTTTAAAAAATGGAACAAGTAAAGGGAATGATTTCTTAGGATGGTTAGATACCCCCAATGATATTACTCCTGAAATTTTAGCAGATATTGAAAAAACGGCAGCAGACTTGCGTGCACGTACTCAGGTTGTAGTAGTCATTGGTATTGGAGGATCTTATTTAGGGGCTCGTGCTGTTATGGAAACGCTTGCTGATAGTTTCCATAATTTTGATAAAGCTGATATGAAAGTAATTTTTGCTGGTCATAATATTGGCGAAGATTATTATCATGAATTATTGAACTATTTAGGAAATAAAGAATTTGGTATCTGTGTGATTTCTAAATCAGGTGCTACAACAGAGCCAGCTATCGCTTTCCGTTTATTGAAAGAGTTTTTGGAGAAAAAAGTGGGACGTGAGGAAGCGGCTAAGCGTATTGTTGCCATTACAGATGGAAGCAAAGGTGCTTTGCGTACTTTAGCTGATCAGGAGAATTATAAGACTTTTGTTATTCCAGATAATGTAGGCGGACGCTTTTCTGCACTTACTCCAGTTGGATTACTACCTATTGCTATTGCTGGATTTGATATATGTGCTTTGATGCAAGGAGCTTCAGAGATGCGTAAGGAGTGTCTTGACAATACGGAGAGTATTGCTATTGAATATGCTGCTGCAAGAACAGCCCTTTATCGTAAAGGATATGTTGTTGAAATACTAGCAAACTTTAATCCTAAATTGCACTATATTACGGAATGGTGGAAACAATTGTATGGAGAGAGTGAAGGAAAAGAGAACAAGGGAATCTTTCCAGCAGGAGCAGATTTTACAACTGATTTGCACTCTATGGGGCAGTACATACAACAAGGTTTACGTATGTTGATGGAGACTATTATCTCTGTTGAGAAATCAAATTATAAGGTTGAGATTCCTTCGGATGTAGCGAATTTAGACAATTTGAACTTTTTGACAGGTAAACGTATTGACGAGGTAAATAAGATGGCAGAGTTAGGAACTCAGATTGCTCACATTGATGGAGGGGTGCCTAATATGAAGATCACTTTACCTTCGTTAAGCGAACAGTATATCGGACAATTATTCTTTTTCTTTGAAGTGGCATGTGGTATTTCAGGAAATATGTTGGGTGTTAATCCATTTGATCAACCAGGTGTGGAAGATTATAAAAATAATATGTTTGCTCTTCTAGAAAAACCAGGTTACGAAGAAGCAACCAAAGCTATAAAAGCCAAGTTGTAATTTTCAACTTATAAAGTTTAAAGGGCTGTATCTTCAATGATACAGCCTTTTTTTAATCTTATTTAAAACTAATTTCTTGTACCTTTTTCATTTCTAGTCGTAAGTATAGAAGACAAATATACTATTATGGCTTATATTGACTATTACAACATATTGGGAGTAAATAAATCTGCATCGCAGGCTGATATTAAAAAAGCTTTTAAAAAATTAGCTCGAAAATATCATCCAGATTTGAATCCTAATGATGACACTGCTAAGCACAAATTTCAAGAGATTAACGAGGCAAATGAAGTGCTGAGTGATCCTGAAAAGCGTAAAAAATTTGATGCTTACGGTGAGAATTGGAAGCATGCAGACCAAATGGATGCTCAAAAGCAAAGAAGCCAGCAGGGACACGGGGCTAATTTTGATGGATTTAGTGGAGGTGGTGGAGATTATTCTGATTTTTTTGAAAGTTTCTTTGGTTCTAATAGAGGAGGGCAGGGGCGAGCAAGAGATTTTAAAGGACAAGACTACACTACTGAATTGCATGTTTCTTTAAGAGATGCTTTGGTGGAGCATAAACAGGTATTGAATGCTAATGGAAAGAAGCTACGGATCACTGTCCCCAAAGGTGTTTATAATGGACTGTCGATAAGATTGAAAGGACAAGGAGGAGAAGGACAAAATGGTGGTGGTGCAGGTGATTTGTATATTACATTTCTTATAGCACCTGATGCTGTATATAAGCGTGAAGGTGATCATATTTATATGGATGTAGCTTTAGATATTTATACGGCTATATTGGGAGGTGAGTTGATTGTAGATACCTTGCAAGGGAAGGTGAAATTAACTATAAAACCAGAGACTCAAAACGATATAAAAGTACGTTTAAAGGGGAAAGGCTTTCCTATCTATAAGAAAGAAGATCAGTTTGGAGATCTTTTTATAAGCTATAAAATCAAGATACCAACGAACTTAAGTGAGAAGCAGAAAGTCCTATTTAAGGAGTTGCAAGAATCTTGATCATGATTAATTTAATGCTCAAATTTACAATGTATGGATACGGAATTAATTATTTTTAGTGAGTACTGTGAGAGGAGTCATTCAGACCCTACTTTTCTTGTTTTGTTGCAAAAAGGAGGTCTGATAGAAATTCGTACTATTGCTGGTGAACAATATTTGTTGGTTGATCAGATTTGCGACTTGAAAAAATATACTAGCCTATATTATGATCTTTCTATAAATATTGAAGGGATAGACGCGATCCGCCATATGCTTGATCGTATTCACAATCTCCAAGATGAAGTTTGTAAACTTCGGCAACAATTGCATGTTTTTGAAAAGGGGGATGAGGTACAATGATAGAAAAAAGGTGGTCGATTAGCTGGGATGTATCAAAAAATGAAGCTCCAGTAACGGAACTTCATTTCTTGGGTTTATTGCTCCAATAAAAGATAGTGTAACTTATTCTACTCCACCACCTAAAGCTTTGTAAAGATCAATTTTCCCTTGCATATATTCAAACCAATCAGAAACTTGGAACAATCGAGCCTGCAAGAGTGTGTTTTGAGTAATTAACACCTCCAAATAAATAGCTGAACCACTATTCATCAATTCTTGTGTAATTTCAACAGCTTGTTGAAGCGATTGTACTTGTTGAGCCCTTAGCACCTCTTTTTCTTGACTAGTTTGACATAAAATCAATGCGTCATTCACCTCATTACCTGCTTTCAGTAGTGCGTATTGAAAGGAAATCAATGACTGTTCGTAGGTAGATTTAGCTATTTTCAGATTCGTTTGGTTTACACCTGCATTAAATAGGGGTTGAGTAAGGGAACCTACTGCAGACAGTAGCATCTGACCCGGATTGATAATGGCACCTACATTATTTGTCCAGCCTGCACTTCCACTTAATACTAAAGAGGGGTAAAAAGCTGATCGAGCACTATTTATGCCATAGAAACTTTGTTTCAACACCAGCTCTGCATGTCTTACATCAGGTCGATTAGACAAAGCAACAAGCGAAATACCATCGCTTAGTTCAGCTGAAAGATCTTGATTCTTTAAGACTGCTCTTTCTATTCTTTGTGGCGTTTCATTCAACAACAGGCATAGTGCATTTTCCATATTACGAATCTGTCTCTTTAACTCTTTAACAGACAATTGAACCTCGTAATAAGTAGCTGTAGCTTGTTGTACAGCTGCCTCTGTCTGCATCCCTGCCTCCTTCAAACTTTGGGTTACATCTACACTCTTTTTGAAGTTTAAAACAGTCTCTTCTGAAATCTTCAATTGCTCATCTAACATCACCAAGGTATAGTAAGTATTAGCTATATGAGAGATGAGTTGTATTTGCACCATTTGCGAATACTCTTTACTTTGCTCTACAACAGCTTTCGCTTGCTCTTTGCTATTCCTCAATTTTCCAAAAACATCCACTTCCCAAGAGCTTGTTAAAGGAAGACTATATGATTGTGATGCCTTTCCACCATCAAAACTACTTACACTTCCTTGTGGTGAAAGCATAAATGATGGGAGATAGGACAATTTTGCACTAGTCAGCATCGCTTCTGTTTGTTCGATATTCAATCTAGCTATGGCTAAATCTGCATTAGCAGACAATCCTTTTTCAATTAAGGCATTCAAAAGAGGATCAGAAAACATTCCTTTCCACGATGGGATATACACAGCACTTGAATCTTTTAATTCAAGCTCTGCACCACATAAATTTTCTGTCTGAACCTCCTCAGGACTTGAATATTTTGTATAGATACCACAGCTATTTAATACTAGTGTGATAACTGCTATTGTTACTATTCTCTTCATATTATGCATTATTCCTTTTCGCTTTATACTCTTTAATCACTTTCATCTCTTCAAGAATCATTGGATCGGTCGACTCAACAAACTCAATAGGCTTCACTTTTTCTTGTAATCCTTGGAAAATAACAAATAGCGAAGGCACTATAAATAGTAATGCTAGGGTACCGACTAACATTCCTCCCACTGCTCCTGCACCAATCGTACTATTACCATTGGCTCCAACACCACTAGCAAACATCAAGGGTAACATACCAAAAACCATGGTTAAAGCTGTCATTAGGATAGGACGCATACGAACTTTTGCTGCAAAGAATGCTGATTCTTTTAGCGACATTCCTGCATAACGACACTGTGTAGCATACTCAGTTAGCAGAATCGCTGTTTTGGCTAAAAGTCCAATCAACATAATTAGTCCAATTTGAAGATAGATATTATTCTCTAATCCCATCATCTGTGCAAATATAAAACTACCTAATAAACCAAATGGGATGGATAGAATCACTGCTAATGGTATGAAATAGCTTTCGTAAAGCATACTCATAATCACATAAATGAATAGAATACAAATCGCAAAAATTATGGCTGTATTATTACCCCCACTAGCTTCTTCACGAGTGATTCCACTAAAGTCTATACCGTATCCACGTGGTAGCTCCTCTGCTGCCACTTCTCTAATGGCAGCAATGGCATCACCTGTACTGTAACCTGCAGCAACTTGACCATTGACAACGATGCTGTTGTACATATTAAAACGATTCAAGACCACTGGGTCATACACCTTTTTAAGGCTTATAAATTGACCAATGGGCGCCATCTCATTACCAATACGTACAGAGATATTATTCAGCGATAATTCATCTTTTCGGTGTTCAGGACCTGCTTGAATCATCACACGATACACTTTTGAATATTGATTGAAATTGGATGCATAAATACTACCGTAATATCCACCCAATACCGAGAGTACTTCTACGGGTGAAATTCCTGCTCGTTTACACTTTGCAGCGTCAACATCAACGAGGTATTGTGGGTAGCTAATTTTATAGGTTGAATAAGCCAATGCTATTTCAGGACGTGCATTTAGTTTTGCAAGGTAGTTTTGAGTGGTATTAAAGAATGTTTCAAGATCACCACCTTGTCTATCTTGCGTGTGAAATTCAAAACCACCACCAGCGCCATAGCCTGGAATCATTCCTGGAGCAAAGGTAAATATACTAGCAGATTTAATATGAGCTGTTCTTGCATATACCTGATTCATTGCAGCGTCTACAGAAGACTCTTCTCCTGTGCGTTCATCCCATGGTGCCAGTTTTACGATGACCATCGCAGCACTAGCACTTGTTCCTGATAAAAGACCAAAACCTTTCACATCCGCAACATTTTCTACTTTAGGAATATCCCAAATCGCTTCTAATACTTCGTTTACAACTTCATTTGTTTGATCTAATGTACTACCTGGAGAGGTGCTGACATCTACAAAAAACATTCCAGTATCCTCCGTTGGAACAAAACCTGTTTTTGTGGTTTGCATAAAGAACACTAAAGCTGCGATACATAAAATCAGTGTCAACCAAACTAACCAGGTTCTACGAATAAATACCATCGTCCACTTTGTATATTTTTTCAACATGGCATTGTAAGAGGTGTGGTAGGCTGTACGTACCTTTTGTGCAATTTTACTTCCAGCTCCATCTTCTGGATTTGCTTTTAGCAAGATGGCACATAAAGCAGGACTTAATGTTAATGAGTTGATAAATGATATACCTACGGAAACTGCCATGGTTAAACCAAATTGAGTATAAAAAATACCCGTTGTTCCTCCCATAAATGCCACCGGAATAAATACGGCCATAAACACAAGTGTTGTTGTAAATAGTGCCGCTGTCAATCCTTCCATGGCATCCACCGTTGCCTTGTATGATGATTTGTAACCACTGTCAAAACGTGCTTGAACAGCTTCAACCACAACAATCGCATTATCTACTACCGTACCAATAACCAATACTAAGGCAAAAAGAGTGAGTAGATTTAGAGAGAATCCTGCCACTTTTATAAATGCAAATGTACCTATCAATGAGATGATGATACAGATGGTTGGTATCAGTGTTGCTCTAAAATCTTGTAGAAAGAAATAAACAACCAGGAATACAAGAAAAATAGCTAGTAGTAAGGATATGATTACCTCTTTTATAGAAGCGAATAGAAAGTCGTTTGAGTTTTCCAAAGTAATCAACTTCACATCCTTTGGCAAGCGCTGTCCTATTTCTTCAAAAAGATCATCGATATTATTATTAATTTCAGTGGCGTTAGAGCCTGCTATTTGATATACCATACATACAACACCAGGACTATTATTTACCAAACTGGAATAGTTATATGAATCTTGTCCCAATTCAATGTCAGCAACATCTTTTAAACGCAATACCTCTCCATCTTCTAGAGTGCGAATCACTAAGTTTTCAAATTCTGCTACCTCTTGCTTTCTACCGGTGTACTTCATGGTATATTGGAACACTTGTCCAGAGTTTTCACCCATAGCTCCCGTTGCAATTTCGATATTTTGTTCTGCCAAAATATTTGTTATATCGCTTGGAATCAGTTTGTACTGAGTCATGACATCAGGCTTCACCCAAATTCGAATACTATAAGTACTTCCATAAATTAATACAGAAGCCACACCTTGAATACGCTGTATTTCTGGTTTTACGTTAATTGCTAGGTAGTTAGAAAGGAAATTCTGATCGTATGTTCCATTCGGACTCAAAATAGCAAACGCACGTAGATTACTAGGTTGCTGTTTTTGAGTTGTTACCCCACCTTTAAGTGCCTCAGCAGGTAATGTACCAGAACCAATAGCCACTCTATTTTGTACGTTTACAGCTGCCATATCGGCATTTGTTCCCTGCTTGAAGTAAACACTAATTTCAGCTTCACCACTATTACTAGCCGATGAAGTCATATAAAGCATATCTTCAACACCATTTATAGCCTCTTCCAAGGGGGCAATAATACTTTTTTGGATGACATCAGCACTTGCACCTGGGTATGCTGCTCGCACACTAACGGTGGGGGGGGCTATGTCAGGGAATTTTTCTACGGGTAGAGTCAGTATCGAAATAACTCCAAATATCACTATGAATATCGAAATCCCTATGGATAAGATAGGGCGATCAATAAATGTTCTTACGTTCATCTTTTTTTATTTCTTTTGATTTACAACTGCTCCTTCACGAACTAAACCTGCACCCTCTGCAATTATTACATCGCCTTGCTTCAATCCACTTTCTACAATATATTCTTTTCCGTCATTGATTTTAGCGACTTCAATAATGGTTGATTGTGCTTTTCCATCAAGCACCTTAAATGCGTAAGTTTTGTTTTGAATTTCGAATGTTGCCTCAATAGGAACTACGATCACCCCTTCACGATCGTAAGGCATGATGATGTTTCCTGAACCTCCACTAAACAGCTGTTTTGCTTGATTTGGAAATACAGCACGCACACTCACTGCTCCTGTGTTTTCTTCTATAATACCACTAATACTCTCTACATAACCATCTTGATCGTATATTGTTTTATTGCTCAATTGTAAACGAACCTCTGGCATATATTTGATAATACTATCTAGGCTTTTATATTGACTCATTAAATCTAGCATTTGATTCTCTGTCATGGAGAAATACACATACATATCTGAGTTGTCAGATACGATCGTTAGATTTTTTTGTTGAGCAGGAGAAACTAAAGCTCCTTTGCGATAAGGTATTTTACCAACAACACCATTCGAAGGACTTTTAATGATTGTAAAAGCTAGGTTTGTTTCTGCTCTTTCCACTTCCGATTGAGCCAAAGCTAATTGCGCTTTTGCTGTTTTTAAAGCATTCTCCGAATAGGTAAGCTCAAATTTAGAAATAATCTGTTTCTTGTATAAATTTTGTTTACTCTGATAAGTTAATTTTGCTGTTGCAACATTTGCTTTCTGTATATCAACATTTGCTTTAGCACTTTGTAATGCCACCTTATAAGGTATTTGGTCAATAACAAAAAGCGTTTGTCCCTCTTTCACTGAAGCCCCTTCCATGATGGAAATATCTGTCAGATATCCTGAAACTTGAGGATAGATCTCTATGTCTTGTCTTCCCTTTATTGAAGCCGAGTAGATGGTTTGTAAAGAGCGTGAGCTTTCTTCTAAAGTGATTAACTTATAGTTACTTGCTTGTTCTTGCTGTTGTTCTTGCTTGCAAGAAATAGAAAAAACCATACATAGAAGTACGGTTGTAGTGATAAGAGAAATACGTTTCATTTAGGGTCTATTTTATTTGATGCGAAGATACGGCAATTAAAGGGTATTACAACTAAAAGATAAGATGAAATGTCTAAAAATAAACTTAAAGTTTTATTAAGAAATATGACTCATTAATGTTTGATTTAAATGGTAGTGTTTAGTGATGACATAAAAAATAAATGTAGTTTATGGTGCTATATTTTTTTTAACCTATGGTTCCGATTTGTGCATTCATCACCTTGAAATGTGATATTTCATATAAAACAATCTATATTAAAA
>CAMRAP010000053.1 GCA_947039985.1 uncultured Odoribacter sp. | reverse complement strand
TTCTTGACTCGTGGTTTCACTCCAACCACCAAAGTAAGCAACAGTACCAGAAGTATGACCATCAGGATGAGTGGCACGAATAAAATAACGTCCATACTTCTCTATATTCAAAGGAGTTGAAAAAATACCATCTTTCACCCTAACATTTTTAGAGAGTACACTTTTACTGTATTCACGATTCACATAGGAGCTTAGATTTTCATCTTGTGCATCCCACCACCAAGACCAATCCAGACGATAAACATCAATACGCACCTGTTCGTTCCCACTGGCTTGCCCCTTTGCATTAACACTGACACCACTTAGTTGAACAGGCATTTCAGTTGAATACCACCCATCTTTTGATTCTGGAAGACGGATACCAACATAGGCCGAATAAGGAGAGTAGAGCATACTTTGAGAACTAATACTAAAATCACCCCCATTTTCAAAAGCCCGAGTAGTAAAAATAGCATTCAGTACACCAGGAGCATTATCGGTCTGTATTTTATTCAAGCCAAACGAAAAGCTTCCGACCTCATCAGTCGTACCATCAAACAATGAAATGGTAGTAGATTCAAAATATTTCGATTGATCTGTAAATGAATACTCAGGATAAGTTGAAAAACCCTTATTCCCATTGTATAAACGAATTTCTGTCGTCGCTTTTTGTTTTGATGTAGCAGCTCCATTCAACCAGCGGGTATGCACCTCTATGGCTTTTGTAGAGATCCCTTTTCCTACTATTTTATCATTTGGAAAATCCATTTGAATGGCAAGACGATTCGATTTTACCGTCTCCACACGCAAGGTCTTTTTAAAAGTTAAACCTCCAACACGAAAAATAGCGTTCCAATACCCTGTTTGAGCATCTTCAACACTCTTAAAGATGAAACTATGTATATTGTTTTCACCAATACTACTTTTTAAAGTCTGAACAATATGCCCATTGGGATCTATCAATTGTCCAACGATCGGATGATTTTTAGGCAACACATTTAATTTATCCTCCAATATCAATGAAAGGTAAATTTCATCCCCTGGTCGCCACACCCCCCTTTCACCATAAATAAAACCCTTCACCCCCATCTGCACATGCTGTCCACTCACATCAAAATTACTTAAAGATAAGGCATTACCATCACCCAATTTCAGCCATGCCCTATCGCCCTCTTTTTGAGCTATAATCATAAACGCTTTTCCCTCAGACTGTAAAGTTCCAAAACCATCCTTATCCGTCATGACTGAATCAAGCTTTTGATTTTGAAAATTATACAGTATCACTTTACAGTTATCCACTGCTCCTGCTGTTGTAATATCACTAACAGAAACCACATAGCTATTGTCTGCTGCTCGCTTTGCCATCACCCCTAATGAGCTACTTATAATGTTGCGCGCCACAAAACGGTCACCTCGATAATAAGAAACACTACACGGATTATCTCTATCTTTCCATGTATAACCATTTGGATAGTGATATTCATTATAATAGGAATAATTTCCCGTATTATCCCAATCCACCGTTCCATAATCGGAGTCTGGCGCAATGTCAGCACACGGTAGAATAGTATATGATTTTTTAAATTTCAATCGAAAACGATAAACAACTCCCTTTTCCAAGTTTATTTGCTTGGATAAATCAATCGTAAAATTATTCCATGTTCCTAAATCTATATTGGGATTCTCTTGAAGCAAATCGATCTTCTTCGTAAAAATAGAGCGAGCCGTACGCATTAATTCACTTCTATCATCGTAAGAATTCTCTTGTAAAAAAAAGTTCATATTCTGACTAAACACTTGAATCACCTCTAAATCAACAGCCTTTAATCCAACTGCCGAAAAAGGAATTAACACCTTGTTCTTGTCTGGGATAATCACTCCTTTCCCTAGTAATTTCACCTCTGGCTTTGTTGTTTGCAATCGAAGGAGAGTTGTATACTTGCTTTGTAAGGTGTGGGCAGAAGCACTTCGTAATCCAGGAAATATATTTAACTCCATCGAACCGTCCTTTATTGTAGATGGCAAATAGACTTGAATGATATTATTCTGCACTTTAAAGTTATCCAGATTCACTCCTATGATCTCAACCAGTCCCCTTATTTCTTGTTCAGTATCGACATTTTGCGACATATAAATACTAACTACAATAGGCTTAGATGGAGATACTTTCACATCTAAAACAGTAAAATCTTGTTTACCAGGTATGCTAATTTTTACCGTTCCATTGTTTTTTACGGCTTCCGTAAAATCCAAGCTCAACTCCTGTTCTTTATTCTCTTTTTTGAGTTGTCTCAACTTAAAGCGGTGACGATTCCCCGTATGTTCCCACTCTGCCTCAAGTTTACTCCCTTGATAAGTGGCCGAAAGTATTTTCTCAACTTCAGCAGCAAGCATATAATCAGAACTATGCAAGACACCGGTATACCCTAGTATATTCTCATCCTCGGCATCAGTAAGGATATTTCCAGGCTCAAAAACAACACTTAAAGGTATAATCTCAAAATCAAAACCAAATGTCTTAAAGTCATCAGATACACTACATATATCACCCAAATGAAAACGAACCTGATAGGTCTTTCCATTTTCAAACGGTTCAGCAGGAACAAATTCTATACAGCCTTCATTTTTTAAAATGACCTCACCTTTTATGGCTGGTGAAATTTTCAATATTTCGGCTGGCAAAACAGAGCCCACTTTAAATTTTTTATCTACCGGTAGATTAATATAAACACTTATAGTTGAAGATGATTTGATGACACCACTTGTATACCCTGAAATATATTTACTAAAATCTAAGGACTCCTTCTCTTGACAAGCTCCAAAAGAGAATAAAATAAAGGATAAGATCAGAAAGATTGCTCTAAATTGCATATAAATTAAGATTAAATGAGTTATTCGTTACAAATGTAGAGAATAATAATTGAAATGCATTCTTATTCTTTTCCATTTGCAACAAATCCAATTAAATACTTAACTTTGTCTATTAATCGCTTAAATAAAAACGCATGAAAATAGCTGTAGTTGGTACAGGATATGTTGGATTAGTTTCTGGGTGCTGTTTAGCTGAGATGGGAGTTACAGTTACTTGTGTCGATGTTAATTCATTAAAAATCCAACAACTAAATCAAGGACAAATCCCTATTTACGAACCGGGTTTATCAGAATTAGTAAATAGAAATCGTACGAATGAGCGTTTATTTTTCAGCACCTCTTTAAAAGAGGCATTGACGAATGCGGATGGTGTTTTTATTGCGGTTGGCACTCCACCCAATGAAGATGGGAGTGCAGATCTTCGCTATGTTTTAAAAGTAGCGCAAGAGATTGGAGACTTAATCAATAAGTACATCGTTGTTGTGACTAAATCAACGGTACCTGTTGGCACTAATATCAAAATCAAGCAGACCATACAAGCCGAACTAGATCGTAGAGGAGCAAGTATTGAATTTGATGTAGCTTCAAATCCTGAATTCCTAAAAGAGGGAGATGCAATTAATGATTTCATGCGACCTGATAGAATCATTGTCGGAGTGGAGTCTGAAAGAGCAAAAAACATGATGGAACGACTATATCATGCGTTTCTATTGAACAACACCCCCATCCTATTTATGGATATCCCATCTGCCGAGATGACTAAATATGCTGCGAATTCAATGCTAGCCACTCGTATCTCTTTCATGAACGATATCGCTAATTTGTGCGAACTAGTTGGTGCAGATGTAGATGCTGTAAAACAAGGCATTGGAAGTGACTCTCGCATTGGCAAAAAATTCTTAAATGCTGGCTGTGGATATGGAGGTTCTTGTTTTCCTAAAGATGTAAAAGCACTCACAAAAACAGGAAGCGAGTATGGATATCATATGCAAGTGTTAAATGCCGTTGAAGCAGTGAATGATCAACAAAAAGCAGTCTTGTTTCAGAAAATCCAAACACACTATAACAATGATTTAAAAGGGAAACATTTCGGACTATGGGGATTATCATTCAAGCCCGCAACGGACGATATGCGTGAAGCCCCTTCGCTCGTACTGATAGAACAATTATTGGAAGCAGGAGCAACAGTCACCGCTTTTGACCCCGTAGCAATGGAGGAGTGTCAACATAAAATAGGCAATCAAATTCAGTACGCTTCACAAATGTATGATGCATTACAAGATGCCAATGCTATGATTGTTGTCACAGAGTGGCAAGAGTTCAAAGTACCGAAATTCACCTATATCGAAAAGGCATTAAAAGAGAAAGTCATTTTTGACGGACGCAATATCTATAGTCCTAAGCAAATGAAAGAGTTTGGATTTACTTATTACGGAATTGGACGTTAAATGCGAATACTGTTTATTGTCAATCCGATATCAGGACTAGGGAGAGGTAAAGAACTACCAGAGAAACTGAAAAAACTACCAGAGTATACCAAGATAGATTATCGTGTTGTCTTTACAGAATACGCAGGACATGCCAAAAAGCTAGTAGAAGAAGCTAGAACAAATAAACAGTACACACACATTGTGGCAGCAGGAGGAGATGGAACGGTTAATGAAGTTGGAGTGGCTTTGTGTGGTAGTGATATTGCATTTGCTGTTATTCCTTTTGGAAGTGGAAATGGCTTTGCTCGTCACATGGGTTTTTCTATATTTATGACCAAAGCCCTCAAACAAGTTCTATCTGATAAACAGATACAAATTGACGTTTTACAAATAAACGACAAATACTCCTTAAATGTCAGCGGCATTGGATTTGATGCAGAAGTTGCCCACAAATTCAACAAACAGAAATTAAGAGGAATGCTTTCCTATATCTATGCCTCAGTTAAATTGTGGTTTTACTATCCAGGCAAAAAATATAAAATTACTAGTGGCGACACCGTAATGAAGACCCATTGCTTTATACTTAGTTTTGCCAACAGTTCTCAATATGGCAACAATGCTTATATCGCGCCACACGCTTCTGTATCAGACGGACTTTTAGACCTTTGTATCCTAAAACGCCCAGCCTTCTTTGAAGTCATGTGGTTCTTACTTTTCTTTGTCAGCGCAAACATTTACAAACTCTCCTATTACAAAGAGATCCAGTGCCAAGAGATCATAGTAGAGGGTGACATCAATCGCGTACATATCGATGGAGATGCCTATTTTATGCAATCCCCTATTCATGTAAAAATCCTGCCCAAAATCCTAAAAGTTGTCCATCCCAATACGAAGCACACAAACATATAGAAGTGTGACTCTGTAAGGGAATTGACCAAGCAATATAGAAAATGGGGGCAAACTTTTTAAAGTTTGGCTTCGCCAACAAAAAAGATTATCTTTGTTCGGTTTTCACATAAAGAATACCGCGCAAAGAAAAAATAAGATGGCTAAAAAATTTCATATTGAAACCTATGGCTGCCAAATGAATGTGGCAGATAGTGAAGTGGTTGCAGCAATTCTGACAGCAAAAGGATTTGAACATATCAAAGATAAAAACGAGGCAGATATTATCTTAGTAAACACCTGTTCTATCCGTGAAAATGCAGAACAAAGAGTGCGTGGGCGAGTTCAAGGATTCACTGAAATTCGGAAACGCAACCCCAAACTACTCATTGGAGTTATGGGCTGTATGGCAGAGCGTTTAGGAGAAAAACTATTCGAAGAGGAAAAAAATATAAATATCCTTGTCGGTCCAGATGCCTATCTAGATCTACCTTTATTGATTGAAAAAGCAAGTAAAGGAGAAAAAGCCATCAATATCGAACTTTCTACAACAGAAACATATAAAGAGATTTGTCCTACCCGATTAGATGAAACGGCTATTTCAGGCTTTGTTTCCATCATGAGGGGTTGCAACAATTTCTGCACCTATTGCATCGTTCCTTACACTCGTGGACGTGAACGCAGCCGTAGCCACAACAGCATCATCAAAGAGGTGGTTGATTTACAAAGCAAAGGCTATAAAGAAGTGACTTTATTAGGACAAAATGTCAATTCATATCTCTATAAAGAGGAAGAGAACAAGGTGGACTTTCCAAGCCTATTGGAATTGGTTGCTAAAACAGTTCCTAATATGCGTATCCGATTTGCAACCTCACACCCTAAAGATATGAGTGATGAGACATTAGCCGTTATTGCACGCTGGTCAAACATCTGTAAGTCCATCCATCTACCAGTGCAATCGGGTAGTAATTCTGTCTTAAAAGACATGAATCGAAAATACACTCGTGAATGGTATTTAGATAGAATCGATGCAATCCACCGCATCATTCCAGAATGTGGAATTTCTACCGACTTATTTGTAGGATTTCATAATGAGAGTGAAGAGGATTATCAACAAACACTTGACTTGATGCGAGAAGTCTGCTTTGATCTGGCTTATATGTTCAAATATTCTGAACGACCAGGCACAAAAGCTTCTAAAACAATGCCTGACAATATTGATGAGGAGACTAAAAGTCGCCGTCTACAAGATTTGATAGAACTGCAATCAGCTTCTTCACTAGAAAGTAATCGTCGGGATATTGGTAAAACTTTCGAGGTGCTAGTTGAAGGTATTTCTAAAAGAAGTCAAGAGGAGATGTATGGTCGTAGCAGTCAAAACAAGGTCATTGTTTTCCCTGCACAAGGAATTGAAATCGGTTCACTAGTAAATGTTACAGTCAGAAAATGTACCTCTGCCACACTGATGGGCGAAATGTTAACAGACTAAATACTCCTTATAGCATATGTATCTTAAACTACAAAATGAAAAATTAAACAGACTCACTACGGAGGAGTTTAAAGCAACGAATAAAATACCAGTCGCTATTATATTGGACAATGTTCGCAGTCAAAACAATGTAGGCTCGGTATTCCGAACTTCAGATGCTTTTCGACTTGAAAAAATATATCTCTGTGGCATCACCTCTACCCCAGAACATAGAGAGGTGCACAAAACAGCATTAGGCGCTCAAGATTCTGTTGCTTGGGAGTATGCCAAAGAAACCATGGAGGTTGTCAATCGATTAAAAGACGAAGGCTACCAAATTTTTTCTGTTGAACAAGCAGAAAACAGTACTTCGCTCGAAAATTTCAGTATTGATTTAAATGGTAAATATGCCTTGATTTTTGGCAATGAAGTCAAAGGCGTACAACAAGAGGTCATTAATGCTTCAGACGCTTGCATCGAAATCCCTCAATTCGGAACCAAACATTCATTCAATATCTCTGTAACGGTAGGGATTGTTCTATGGCAACTCATTTCACCTATTTTAGACAAAATAAAGCAATAAATGATTCCATAAAAAGGTATTATTCCTTTAAAACTAGTTTAAGTAGTGATTCTTGCATTGCTGGGGTAACTTCGAACGTAATCGAAACTTTTTTATCTTCCGTGCAAGTATTCACACTTTCCTGCTCAATATATCGCTTCGGATAAGTAAAAAGATAGAGAACATCTTCATTCAAACACTTTGCGATTTTCTCAAGCTCACTGACCTTTAATTCACGTTTCCCTTTCTCTATATTACTGATAACTGAACCATCAACACTTAAGCAATCAGCCAATACCTCTTGCGTAATCCCCTTCTTTAGCCTTATCTCTTTAATATTCTCAACAATCTTCATCTTTCTCAAAGATAGAACATGTTTCAGCATTATAAAATGAGATATTCGCAAACAATTTGAAAAAACATTAAATATTACTTGCGATATTCTCAAATAACATTTACTTTTGCGCAAGAATATTTTACATAAAATAGATTTAATATTATCAACCAATTATTTATTGATTATGAAAAGAAGACAATTATTTATGCCATTAGTAGTATGCGGAACGCTTGCTATGGGATTTACGGGCTGTGTGGATGACAACGAATCAGCATCAGTTACTAACATTCGTGATGCTAAGGCAGCACAACTGACTGCTCTTGGCGAAGCAGCAAAGATCACTGCTGAAGCTGCAAAAATCACTGCTGAAGCTGAATTAGCTTTTAAACAAGCGCAAGCAGAGCAAGTAAAAGCACAGGCAATTCTTTTTCAAGCAGAAGCAGCTCTTGTACAAGCAGAAGCAGCTCTTGTACAAGCTCAAGCAGATCATCAAAAAGAGCAGACAGAACAGTCTAAAGCAGCAGCAGAAGCGGCGAAAAAAGCTGCAGAACTTGCAAATGCAGCTGCAGAACTTGCAAATGCAGCTGCAGAACTTGCAAATGAAAAACTAGCTTCAGAACTTGAAGTGATTAAAGCACAAGCAGAAGCGGCGATCGCTTTGGCTAAAAAGGAGGCTGCTAAATATGAGCAACAGATTCTTGAAGATGCCAACGATCATATTGCAGCTCTTTATAGAGATTACACGGGTCATACAAATAACATTGGTCTAAAAAACTCAACCTTAGTTGAAAGTATGTCTGCATTGGTTTCCCTCGAAACTGGCCTAGTTTCTGCTGAAGCACAAGCAGCTTCAGAGATTTTTGAAAAAAATCAAGAAATCAAAGAAATAGAAGCTAAAATCAAAGTTCTTGAAGAAGATGAAACTTTGGCTAGTTTTGATGTAAATGCACTTAAAGTTAAACAAGCAGAGCTTGAAGAAAAGCTAGAGGCTGCTAAGGCTGTATTAGCTAATAATGAAGGAGTAGCTTTCCAAGCTAGTTTCGATGCACTAACTAAATTCAACCAATATGGGTATTATATAGACTTTGATTTTGATACCAAGAGCATCGATGCGTTGAACGAAGTGACTCCCGATGGTTCTGTTGTGAGTTATATGGATAATAAAAATGGATCTGTATATGGCCCCAACAATGCTTCTGCATATTTCTATATTGACATAGAACCAGCTGTAAACGAACAAAACAAAATAACCAACATTAGAAATCTTGCAACAGCTATTGAAACGACTAGCAAGGCTCTAGGGGTAACAGGAGATGACATTGTTGATCAGACTGCACATGGTAAATTGGCTGATGCAAAAGCAAAATTAGACCCAGCAAAAGTAATCTTAGTCGCTGCAAAAGCAAAACTAGCAACTGCTACTAAAGAGAATGAAACAGCACAAAGAGCTCAGATCGCAGCTGAAAAGGCAATGAGTGATGCATCTGAGGTTATGAATGATGCATTTCTTAAATTAGAGACTGCAAATAATATGCCTGCAACCACTCCTGCTGAAATAGCAGCAAAAACTAAAGCGATTGAATTAGCCACTGCAGTGCACACTGCAGCACAGGCAGCTTATACTGTAGCTAGCAACAAATATAGCACAGCTTATGATGCTGCTTATAAGGCTAACCAAGCTTACCAGACAGCATCTCAAGAAGAGAGTTCTGCCAAATGGAATCTTGAACGGATAGAAAATAATATTATATCTAAGACAACAGAATTAAATGAGGCTCAAAAAGCATATGATGATGCAGTAAAAGCATCAGAGGAATTCAATTCAGCTCTGGAAAAGTTAGATTTAGCAGCTTATAACAAAAGTGTCGATGCTTTCTTTGCTTTAGTTAAAGAGAATGAAACCGCAGAAGAGAAATACGACGATGCAAGTGAAGAGGTAAATGCCTTAACAGCTGAAATCAACGTATTGTCGACCTTAATTTCAAACAATGTTGATGTTGAAGGTGCTAAACTTGGATATAAGCATGATATTGCAAAACTACAAGGTGAAATTCATACACTTGAAACAACAGCAAATGATAAAGAAGCAGCTATAGCTTTAAAGAAAGCAGAAATTGAAGCTTTAAAATTAAAGATCGCAACTTTGACAGTTTTGGCTAATAATGCAAAAGCAACTTTAGATGCAGCTATTGCAGCACAGTAAACCCCTTA
>CAMRAP010000052.1 GCA_947039985.1 uncultured Odoribacter sp. | reverse complement strand
CTCATGATCTTCTGGATCTTTATTGATCTTCTCTAGGATCCCATCGATCTTCTCCAACTCTAAATCAATAATGTCATCCATTATTCGTTGAGCAATAGCGACATGTTTTTTGAATAGTTGAAAATCAAAGAATGCCCCTTTGGTAAAAGGATGCTGTACATATGAATATAAATTTATGGCTAATAAACGACAAGAATCGTAAGGACATAAAGGTATTTCACCACAAGGATTAGTCGAAACAGTACGATATCCCTGATCTGCATAACAATCTGCCACACTTTCTCGAATAATCGTATCCCAGAACAAAATTCCTGGCTCTGCTGATTTCCATGCGTTATGTACAATTTTATCCCACAAAAGCTTTGCATCAATTTCTTTGACATTCTTAGGATTATCAGAATAAACTGGATATTTCTGTGTGTATTTTTGCCCAGCAATAACCGCTCGCATAAATTCGTCATCAATTTTCACTGACACATTAGCGCCTGTCACCTTACCCTCTGTCATCTTTGCATCAATAAAACTTTCTGAATCTGGGTGATTGATAGAAACACTCAACATCAAAGCTCCTCTACGTCCATCTTGAGCAACTTCACGAGTAGAATTAGAAAAACGCTCCATAAATGGAACAATACCTGTTGAAGTTAATGCAGAATTCTTTACAGGTGAACCTTTGGGACGAATATGAGATAAATCGTGTCCAACCCCACCTCGACGTTTCATTAACTGAACCTGCTCTTGATCAATCTTCATAATTCCGCCATAAGAATCAGAAGAACCATCATTTCCTATTACAAAACAATTTGAAAGAGAAGCCACTTGATAAATATTACCTATACCAGTCATTGGTCCTCCTTGAGGAACGATATACTTGAAATCTCTCAAAACATCAAAAATATCCTCTTCACTTAAAGCATTTGGATAATGACTCTCAATTCTCGCTATTTCACCAGCCAAACGAGCATGCATATCATTGGGGTTCTTTTCATAAATATTCCCATATGAATCCTTTATGGCGTACTTATTTACCCATACTCGAGCAGCCAACTCATCTCCATTAAAATAGGTGAGCGAGCTCTGAAATGCCTCCTCTTGTGTGTAGATCTCTTGATCTTTTGTTACATCATTGGTCATAGTATATGTGTTTATTTTTATTGTCATTCGATCCAACAAATGTATGAAAAAAAACAGAAACATGGACAACTTTAAATTGATGTATTAAAAAAACTTTTCTATTTCACAACCCACACATACTTATTATCAATAAATTAGGTGTGCGCAAAATAAAAAAAGTTTTCTAAAATAAATTTTAGATCAAAACCAAAATGTAATAAACAAGTAATTTAACATCTTTTTATTATCGCAAAATGAAAAGTTTTCAACAAAAAAATTGTT
The DNA here is from genome assembly GCA_947039985.1 of uncultured Odoribacter sp. Taxonomy (GTDB): domain Bacteria; phylum Bacteroidota; class Bacteroidia; order Bacteroidales; family Marinifilaceae; genus Odoribacter. Next base: position 8,511 of record CAMRAP010000052.1, on the reverse strand, counting down.
GAAAACTTCAATACTATAAATGTCGAAAATAGACTATGCTAATTGAGCTCTATAAGATCTATTGGAATGCTTGTTCGAAGTTGTTTGTTGATAATGTCAACTTCAATAATATAATCTTCAGAAATTGGTAAAAGAATTTCTTTACCTAGAATGGAAATGGTCAGCACTATATTGCCTGAATAATCAGCAACATCTATTACTTTTCCCATTTTTTTAGATATCTGGTCGTCAACACCGAAGCCAACCAAATCAAATACGCCAAATTCCGATTCCTCCTTCTCTTCCTCCTCCTCTTCTACCCATCTTTTCTCAAGAAGCACCTCACTCCCAAGTAATCGCTCTGCTTGTTCTAATGAATCTACAAAATCAAACTTTACAATATAGGACGTATGGTTACGGGCAGTTATTCCCGCATCAGAAATAAAAAAAGGAACCGGCGCTCCATCCAATTGAAGGAACACCGGCTCTTTAGCGTATCGTTCGAGCAAATTACTATCAGTAGAAATAACCACAGCCCCTTGCAGGTTGTGAGTTTTGCTTATGCCTCCTACTTTAATACAATCTTCTCGTGTAATCATTGCAATAAAACTACTCTGCAGCAGGAGTTTCTTCTACTACAGATTCTTCAACTGGAGCAACTTCCTCTTCAATCTCAACAACTGGAGCAGCAGCAGCAGCCTCAGCAGCAATCAATTCAGCTTTTTTCTTTGCAATAGCTTCTTCCATTGTAGCGCGTACTTTTACTTCAGCCTCTAAAATCGCTTTAGCAGCAGCATCACCAGCATCAGCTAATTTCTGAATCTTTACCTGATTTTTTGCATCTTTCTCACTCTTCCAAGCTTCAAACTTAGTTTCAGCAGCAGCAGCATCAAAAGCACCTTTTTTTACACCATCTAATAAGTGCTTTTTCATTAGTACTCCTTCGTGTGACAAAATATTTGAAGCAGTTTCAGTAGGCTGTGCACCTGTTTGTAACCAATACAAAGCTCTGTCAAATTCAAGATTGATCGTAGCTGGGTTCGTGTTTGGATTATAAGTTCCAATTTTCTCAATAAAGCGACCATCACGTGGAGCTCTACTATCTGCTACCACTACATGGTAGAATGGACGACTTTTGCGTCCGTGTCTTGCTAGTCTAATTTTCGTAGCCATTCATTTAATTTTTTAAATTATTACTTTCCCATACTCGATAGGAACGACAAAGATACATCAAAATGAATGAAATAGAAAACAAAAATACAACTAATTTATTTATTACCTTTTTTCTGAGTATCAATATACTCTCCCCATATACGTGCAGCGGATTCTACTGTTTTGACACAACTTTTCTTGTCGCTAGATTCCTTGTTTTCAGACTCATCTCTATTTTTCTTTGCCAATGCTAATAGATCAAAGCATGTCAAAGCACCATTTCTACAAACAAACTCATCAGCTAATTGCTGCACTACCTTATAGTTTATCTCTTTGCCCACACTATCTCCTCTCTTTACTGATCCCGTTGCTAATCCTGCTAATACAAACATGCCACATGCAGCACCGCAAGTCATACGCATCTTACCGATACCACCACCAAAAGAAGCAGACATCCGAAATGCATCTTCTTCCGTATATCCATATATATCTACAAATGCAGCGCAAACTGATTGAGAACAATTGTAACCTTCCTTAAACAACTCTACAGCTCTTTGAATTCTACCTTCCATGATATTGCTCTATTAAAAAACTAAAATATAATCTATTTATAATGGCCTATTTTTATACATGTCACCAAAATCAGAATAAGTCGCGTCCTTTTCAGCTACAGCATCTACATCTAGCTTCTCAGCCTTTTCCAAGTCCTCACTTGCTCCTTCTTGATCACCTTTCAAAGTGCGCGCACGACTACGTTCTCGATAAGCCAATGAAAAATCAGACCTCAGTTCTATTGCCTCATCAAATAACGCAATAGCTTTATCCGTCTGATTCCGTGCCATAAAAATACCGCCTAATTTTAAGTAGGCTTGTTCATTAAAAGGATTAAGCTCAAGAACGTAACGAAAACTTTCTTCCGCCTTTTCACGATCTTCACGAATTTCTTGCAGCCTCCCTCGAATCAAATAAGCATTCTCTTCCTCTGGTGACAACTCGATCACCTTTTCTATATCTTCTGAAGCAGACTGATAATCAGCTGTATCAAGTAAAAGTTCTGCTCTTAATAAACGTGCTTCAACAAAATTATCTTTAAGCTTTATTGCCTGCGAAAAACTATTAATCGCTCCCAAATAGTCGTTAACACTCTTTTCTGCCCTTCCCTTTAAAAAATATACAGTCAAATTGGAAGAGTCTAAAACCAGAATTCGATCACAATCTATAATGACATCCTCATCTCTCCCTGCCAAAAGATTTAAATTTGCACGCATCAATATGCCTACTATATTCTCAGGCTCTATCTCTACAATACGGCTTACTGTATTTATTGCTTCATCCATCTGCTCTTCTTGAGCATATGCGTTTGAAAGTAATTCTAACACTTCTATATCCTCTTCTAACTTCAATGCTTCATTAAAACATCGGATTGCATAAGTAGGCTTTCTCATTTTTAAAGCCTTTATTCCATCGTATTTTAATACATCAAAGTTTCGTTTAACTTTTTCTTCCTCAGTCTCCTCTGATTCACCTAAAAATAGGGTTTTAAAAAAATTGATCATCACCTTTTACTTTATGTTTAAAAACAAAAGTAACATTTTATTTTAATCTAGTACGATCTAAATAAATTTTCTACCTTTGTTCCATATTGGTTTTTCTGCTGTCACTCGACACAGAGAATAAAAGGGAATCAGGTGTAAATCCTGAACAGACCTCGCTGCTGTAAGCTTTATGTACAATGTACGGATATACTCCTGCCACTGTCAGTTTTTAATTGACGGGAAGGCATCCGGACAGAAGCAAGTCAGAAGACCTACCAATAATAGCAATAGTCTATACTTTCGTGGATTTAAAGTTGGACACCTGCACTTATTATATTTACTGTATGTTAAAAGCACTGGAAACTAAAACAATGCGTAGATACTGTGTAATGTGGCAACAATATTGGTATATGCATTTTAGTTTGAAGGATCCGTTTCATCGCATCCTGTCTAGTGCTTTTCACTAAAACTAAAAAAAGCCATAGGTTGGCTAAAACCTATGACTTCACAACTATAAATAATTAATCAATAAAACGTTCAAATATTTTATGCAACAAAGATAGAGCATAAGCACCTCTCTCAAAATCACCTAATGTAGGTATTTTGTCTCTCTCTTTTAGTAAAAAAATCACTACATAAAGGTAAAAAACAACTAAACGAAAATTTATGAGAAGTATTTTCTGCTTTATCGCTCTATTTCTAAGCTTGCAACTATCTGCTCAAGATGGCAAACGCATCATCTCTTTAGCACAATCAATCACTAACAATATTTATCTACTCGGTGCTCAAAATCAGATAGTTGGGTGTACTAAGTTTTGTTTGATTGCTGAAAATGACAACATACCTATTGTTGCTGATGCATTAAATGTAAATATAGAAAAACTAGTTAGCCTAAGACCTGACATTGTCATTACAACAGAATTAACATCTCCACGCATTATTGCTGCTATACAAAAAATGGGAATCCACACTATACAGCTACCTAAGATCGATAATTTCAAAGAACTTTGCAATCAATTAAAACAAATGGGAGAAGTCTGCAACAAGCAAGAAATAGCTATCCAATATATTAAAGAAAGTAATCATCGCCTTTCAAAGCTCCCCAAGCCCGCTCTTGGAAAGAAGATTTTTATGGAATTGGGACATAATCCACTATTCGCTGTTTTGTCAAATAGTTTTATGGATGATTATATCACCTTTATTGGTGGCGAAAATATTTTCAATAATTTGACTTCTGGTATCATTTCAAAAGAAACGGTGCTAGTGAGAAATCCAGATATGATTGTCATTGTATCTATGGGAGAAATGGGAAAACAAAGTATTGATTCTTGGAAAAATTACAATTCCCTAAAAGCGGTGCAAAACAAACAATTGTTTGTTCTTGATGCAAACAAAGCTTGTACCCCAACTCCGGTAAGCTTTGTTGATGTCTTAGAGGATTTGATTAAACAACTAAAGGGAGGTCTTTCAAAATAGAAATACCCCCCTCGTCGAATCTAAGATCTTATTTTGAGAATAATACTTTATAAAGTATTATTCTGGTATATAAATAATCTCACCATTCTCTAATTCATACGCAATACCGACCTTTTTACCCTTTGTTCCAGATTTATTCTGCTCATCTGAAGGTGTATAACGATGAATCTTTTCGCCCTCTCTTGTTATGATCTCCATATTCTCCTTTCCTGGATTTTTTACCATTGTAAAATCTTCCTTTGAAAGCATCTCTGTCATATCATAACGAGTCACTAGGGCAACCATTAGTGCAACAGCAAACACCATTGCTACATCAAATAGATTTGCAACTACGCTAATCGGGTCGCTATCCTCATCCTTTCTTAATAGGTTTCTTCTCATGGATTATTACGTTTCGCTGTTAATACCTCTGCTAAGAAATCTAGATTTATCATATCCTGTAAATACCAACGTTGCTTTATCTGCTGAGTGATAAAACCAATTGCTCCAGCAAACAGACCTATTACAGTGGTTGCAAAAGCCACCTGCATATTATAAGCCATAGAGCCTATATCACCCGTTGAAAGTCCAACTAAAGCAGGCCCCATTGGAATTAGGGTTCCCATTAATCCAAGAATTGGTCCAAGTTTTGTTAGTGTTTTCGAAGTTGATAAATCCTTATCTGCTGCAATTTCAAAATTTGCTAACAACCTTTTAACTTGAGCATCATTATCTTGTACCTCTAAAATAAGTTGCATATAAATCAGTACTAAAGAGTCCTTTTTTACAGGCAACTTAGCTAACAGTTCATCCACATTGTTTGATGTAAGTACAGACATCTGCTCTCCAATCAATTTTTCATTTTTCCGCATAGAGAGATATTGTCCAAAGAAACTTCCTACAAGCAATAAAGCTCTAAAAAACAGAGCGATTAACAACACTACAACAGGAACCAACAGACCAGTTGATATCCAAAACATCACATCTGAAATAACATTCATCTTTTATAATTTTTATTTATTTAATATATCGTTTATATCTTTTTCTTATTAGTAATCCGAGACTACTAACAACTAAAAACAGTCCTATAGCTCCTAAGAATGAAGGTAAATCTAGTTCCATAGTCCCTGCTGCTGCCGTGCTACCGTTAACAGTGGCAATAATACCCACAATTGCAATCAAAGCATTTGTCAAAAAAAGCATTTCTAATCGTAATTCACTTTCAGGGATGACAAGTCTTATAATATATCTTCCCAATGGTATTACAATCAATATAGCCACAGAAAAAAGTGCTGCTAAGAGTTGGAATGAAACACCTGGTAGTGCAAATATAAGCTGTGTTAGACCCAAAAAGAGAACGGGTAAAATCAATAATCCTGGAAACCAATAAAGAGCTATCCATGTGATTCTCGTTTTCTTTTTTATAGGTTGTACATTGTCAACATGTATCTTTAAGAAACAAAATGCTAGATGCAGAGCCACCTCTATGGTCAATATCACAGATGTGTCAAGCATCATTGATTGATTTTGTAACCAAGCTGCAATCTGATTCTTCGACTGCTCTATGGCAAGAGGCCACACCAATAGTGCAAATCCTCCTGCAACAATAGCAGTAGCACAAACTGCCCAAAACGACCAGAATGTTTGCTTTAATAAAAAGCTAAATAGAATCAATAGAATTAATATCCAAACAACAACATCCATAGTCTAATTTTGATTTTTACGTCTTCTTCGTACTAGAAAAATTAATCCCACAAAAGCAATCAATGCAGCAATACCTATCCATAAGGATTCAATTTTTGTCTGCTCCTGATTTGTCTGCTTATTCAACTCCTCTTTCTTCATCACAACCCCATCATTCTTATTTTCAGAGACAGACTCACGCACTTTAGCGATACTCTTTTTATAGCTCTTTGCACTCTCAGGACTTGCTTTTTCTGCAATATAATCACGCAATTTTGCATTATCGCAAACAAAGCCCGTACAAGATGCCTCATATTTTTCAACCAATTCAGTATGCAATTTTACAATATCAGCAATCTGTTGTTCGCTTGCATCCCACATCCCTTTACGCACAGTTTCCAACATGACAGCGGTAATCTCCTCTAATGCCGCAGGGTTCTCTTTTTCAAAGAAATCTTGCACATTAAGATTGAATTTATCTTTTACATACACATTATATACCTCATCCCATAACTCATCATCTATAACATTAGGCTTCATTACATTCCAACTGTATGTGTTCCGAATGGTTTCCGCAAAGACTCCTGCCGATGTGGCTTCGCCCTTCATCTTTTCCTTTATATAGGTTGGATTGAAAATAGTTGTTCGTGATTCAACGCCTATTGATTCCTTAAGTTCCTGTATTTTATTGTTATTCCTGTTACGATAATCGCTAAAATACGCATCTGGATCTTTACCTGTGACATTACGAACAGCTAGGTTTAACCCACCCATAAACTCATAAACATGGTCTAAACTCAATGCGCCCCAAGTGTTACTTTGGCGAGGCTGAATAACTACATCTGTACGAGTCAATGCTGCTTCAAAAGCAAATTTCTGATAAGACTCCCAACTCTTTTCGCTTCCATAGTAGGCTCCCATATTATTTATATAGGCTGCTGCAATCTCTGATTCATCTTCCCAGCGATCACCAGATTCCACCATGCCTTGTATTCCTGTTCCATACATTCCATTAGCACCTCCAAAAACACGAAATGATGCAATCTCACGAGCCTCTTTAGGGGAAACACCTTTCTCAACCAACACCCTTTCCGACTCTACAATACCTGTTTGAACCCTATTTTCATATTCATCATCTTTTGCAGAAGCAGCCATCTCCACAGCTCTATTTATCAAGAATAGACGTGAGGCAGCCAGGTCTCTTACCTGACCTGATGTTTGTACTATGATATCAATACGTGGTCGCCCTAACTCACCAGACGGAATCAGTCGCAAGTCGCTAACCCGTCCAAATGCATCACGAATGGGCTCAACACCAAGCATATATAACACTTGCGCAATGCTTGCTCCCTTGGTTTGAATAAATTCACCACCCCAGAATGTATAGCTTACTTTTTTAGGATATGCACCATCATGTCGCTTTTGATATAAGTCTATTGTATTTTTAGCCAACTCAACACCTTTAGCCCAAGCATCTTCCGTTGGAGTTTCCTCTGCATTAATCGAAAACATATTGCGTCCTGTTGGAAGCGTATTAGGATTGATAATTGGATCACCTCCCGACGATGGAGCTGTGTAGCCAGCATTCAATGAATTCATAATACTCTGAATCTCCTTGTCAGGACTAATCTCCAATTGATGCTTATAATTTGAGATATTTTTGATGGTACGCTCGACTTCCCCTACAGCTATTGCAAAATTAATCTCCTCTCTTGTATATTCCTTCTGCTTCATTCCTCCCATTCCCATCATTCCTCCCATAGATGTTGGTTTTCCATCCTTTGAGTTTTCTTTCTCCTTTATCTTTGCCATCATTTTTTTCAATGCAATAGAATCCACGCCCATTGCCTTGGCAGCTTTTTCTATCTGTTCAGGATTCATTCCTCCTGCCATCTTCTTCATCATTGACGACATCATTCCTCCCTGCTTCTTCATTGATGATTCAGGCCTACCTCCGTTTTGCATTGCCATCATCATAGCCATCATACCCTTAGGGGCATTACGACTTTTCTCTATCTCACGCGCCTTTACTAGTTCATCGGCTGTTATTCCTGCTATTTGACATATCTGCTTATCGCTTATCTTCACTGGATTATTCAACTGTTTCTTCACCAATACTTTCGCTGGATTTAAATATTTCCTAGTAAATATAGCCTTACGCTTTTGAACATCTGCACCAGCCTTACCCCTTTGTTTATCCAGAGCCAATAGACTATAAGCGATAGGCTCCGTTGACATGGCATATACAGAAGATATAATCCGTTCTGCCTCATAAGCTTCGCCTAAAGTATAAAGTTGACCCGTAATTTTTTCAGTGGCTAACTCCTCTGCAAAGTTCTCAAGCTTTAATATCTGATCCTCTGTGTATGGCTGACCAGCAATGCTATCTAAGCCTAAATCTCTATGTACTCCTAGTTTCAAAGCAAGCTTTTTTACATCAAGAGATGCCTTCTCTAGCTTCGCACTATCACCTCCATCAAATTCTCCTAAGATTTTATTGTAATCTCTAATTTCATCCATAAAATCACGATACATACCTCTAACATTACTCTCTAAAAAAGGAGGAGTTAGATGTGTTTGTAATGTGGCATAAGAACGGCGTTTTGCTATCATTCCCTCTCCGACATTCCCTATTGTATATACATAAAAATGAGGCAATTCCCCAACTAATCGATCAGACCAATCATCGCTACAAAGAGCAATCTGT